>JBFEIJ010000055.1:0-18601 GCA_041553775.1 Planococcus sp. (in: firmicutes) | reverse complement strand
TGGTCCCGTGGTGTAGCGGTTAACATGCCTGCCTGTCACGCAGGAGATCGCCGGTTCGATCCCGGTCGGGACCGCCATTTTTACAAAAATATGGGTCAGTAGCTCAGTTGGTAGAGCATTAGATTGAAGCTCTAAGTGTCGGCGGTTCGATTCCGTCCTGACCCACCATATTTTTAAAATTTCTCCATGCCGGAGTAGCTCAACTGGTAGAGCAACTGACTTGTAATCAGTAGGTTGAGGGTTCAAGTCCTTTCTCCGGCACCACACGGTGGGGTAGCGAAGTGGCTAAACGCGGCGGACTGTAAATCCGCTCCTTCGGGTTCGGCAGTTCGAATCTGCCCCCCACCACCAGTTTTTAGGGGCATAGTTTAACGGTAGAACAGAGGTCTCCAAAACCTCCGATGTGGGTTCGATTCCTACTGCCCCTGCCAATTTTAAATTTTATATGATGGCGGTCGTGGCGAAGTGGTTAACGCACCGGATTGTGATTCCGGCACTCGGGGGTTCAATTCCCCTCGTCCGCCCCATTTATTCATTGGGGTATAGCCAAGCGGTAAGGCAACGGGTTTTGATCCCGTCATGCCCTGGTTCGAATCCAGGTACCCCAGCTTTTGCGGAAGTAGTTCAGTGGTAGAACGCCACCTTGCCAAGGTGGAGGTCGCGAGTTCGAACCTCGTCTTCCGCTCCAATTTTTGGCGGCATAGCCAAGTGGTAAGGCATGGGTCTGCAACACCCTTATCACCGGTTCGAGTCCGGTTGCCGCCTCCATAATTATTTTGCCGGCGTGGCGGAATTGGCAGACGCGCGGGACTCAAAATCCCGTTCCTTCACGGGAGTGTCGGTTCGACCCCGACCGCCGGTATCATGTAAAGGACCTGCCTGTCCTTTCAAAAACCTCTCAACTATGAGCAATCATAATTGAGAGGTTTTTTTGTTGTTCTATCTCTAGAAAATTACAATAAGGATGGATTACCAGATCAATAGAAAAGCAGAGAAGGATATAATAGGCTGCTATAATAAATTACCTTGAACAGGTATTGTTCTGTAAACCGAGATATTGATCACTTTGAAACAATAATTTATTTTATAAAAAAGTATTGGCGAGTGAAATTAGATATGCTATAATAATTCTTGTCCGCTAAATCAACACTTGCCGGCGTGGCGGAATTGGCAGACGCGCGGGACTCAAAATCCCGTTCCTTCACCGGAGTGTCGGTTCGACCCCGACCGCCGGTATACCGCACGTTTTGAAAAAAAGCCCTGACTTAATTGTCAGGGCTTTTTTCTTTGGATTTAACTTAATAAATCGGTTTCGGAATTTCAACCCTGTTCATTCTAGCTGGATGTAATAATGCTAAAGAAACAGAAGAAATAGATGATACAGAACCCATCGAAATCCAAACTCAGGAAAAAGAAGCCAGTGCAATAGAGGCTGATAAGAAGGTAGACGAGGAAGTTATGGTTCTAGAATCGTCCTAGGATGAAATCAAAAAATATTTTGATGATTGGGAGCTTCCTGAAGGTGGAGAAGAAGATAAAGATTTTACTAACGCAATAACTTATGAAAATGGCTATACGTTTGCTGAAGACACACTGTCTTAAATTATTATAAAACCCCGATGCAGTCCACTACATCGGGGTTTTGCGTATAACTATTCAGCGTATTTACAACTTACACGTGGGTTTGTTGGATTGAACATTCCATCTGGGTTCTTTTTAAAGAGCCATACGTGCAAGTCGTAATGTTGACCTTCAGAGCCATCGTGGTTGTCCATTGGCCCTTCAAATTTTTGTTTAAACAAGCGAGGCGTTTTATCTGTAGCATCTGCAGGTACATACCATTCAGCAGCGACTAATTTATACTTGCCATTTTTCTTTGGCTCGTATAACAGAATTTCTGGTTTAGTGATGCGTAGCTTTGCGTCATCCGCACGTTCTGGCTTGATCAAGTGAATTCCCATATTCGGTACACAGGCGCCAGGGAACAATCCAACAAATCCTTCATCAAGTGCAACATTAATGTCCCGATATTTCTTCAATGCTTTTTTACTGTATTCTAGCTTTTTCTGAATACTGTACTTGTAATCTCCTTTGTCATCATGATGCGGGTGGGCACTCACACTAGACACTGCTGATAGACAGAGAAATACAACCATGAGGCAAGCGAAAAGTTTTTTCATTTGTCCTTCCTCCTCGATGTGTATTTGATTTATGTATCAACAATTTGCCTTTTTCAGCATTAAGTATACATTAAAATTTAAAAAATACAATACTTTAGACAGAATAATCTGATTTTTTTATTAACTTTATTTTATTATTAACAAATAGCTCTTCTAATCCTCTATCAGGGCATTTTATATAGAATAAACTTCTTCTCCAACTTATAACGATAGGGAAGTTTAATAGTTGTGGTATTAAAGTAATCAAATTATTATTAAATCAATATAGCCG
The DNA here is from genome assembly GCA_041553775.1 of Planococcus sp. (in: firmicutes). Classification (GTDB taxonomy): domain Bacteria; phylum Bacillota; class Bacilli; order Bacillales_A; family Planococcaceae; genus Planococcus. Next base: position 16,150 of record JBFEIJ010000055.1, on the reverse strand, counting down.
TTGTCTAAGAATGGAGGTGATTTGGTGAAAAAGCTTATATGGCACCATCTAGAGTCTGTCGATATTTTAGCTGAATTGAAAACGAATCCAATAAAAGGACTGACAGATGCAGAAGCGGAAGAACGGAGAAAAATTATTGGGGCGAATGAATTGCCTGAACCTAAAAAGGAATCGAAGGTAATCCGCTATTTCAAGCAATTTCACGATGTCTTAATCTATGTCCTTTTAGCAGCAGCACTCATAACGATCATACTAGGTCATACCGTGGATACGCTGGTCATTCTAATGGTTATTTTGATCAATGCTGGAATTGGGTATATTCAGCAGAACAAGGCAGAAAAAGCATTGGATAATATAAGAAAAATGTTGTCGTTAAAAGCGACTGCTGTCCGTGGTTCAAAACGGAAAGTCATATCTTCAACAGGACTTGTTCCAGGAGATATCGCTGTACTAAAAGCAGGTGACAAAGTTCCAGCTGATATTCGATTACTAGAAACGGCAAACTTGAAGATAGAAGAATCTTCGTTGACAGGCGAATCAGAAGCAGTTGTAAAAGCAGTTGAGGCTTTGCCAATGGAAACGGCTTTAGGGGATCGAATAAATATGGCGTTTGCTGGAACATCGGTATCTGCTGGTTCTGGGATGGGGGTTGTAGTTGAAACAGGTAGTAACACAGAATTGGGGAAAATCAGCTCTTCCATCGCTCAAGTCGAAAAACTACAGACGCCTCTATTGAAACAGACAGCGCATTTTGGCAAGTTGATCTCGGTCATCATCGTGGCGAGTGCAGCTGCGATGTTTGCTATCGGGTATTTCTGGCGAGGTTATCCGGCAGGGGAGTTGTTGCTAGCGGTAATCGGTCTGACTGTTGCAGCCATACCTGAAGGACTGCCTGCTATCCTGTCCATTATATTAGCACTCGGCGTTCAGGAAATGGCAAAGAAAAACGCCATTATCCGAACATTGCCTTCGGTTGAAACTTTAGGCGCGGTATCTGTCATATGCTCCGATAAAACGGGAACGTTAACGAAAAATGAAATGACTGTAACGGCGATCTTGGTGAAAGATGATGAGTTTGAAGTGACAGGCACTGGTTACACTCCGGAAGGTGCCATTACAATCCGGGGGCGTGAAGTAAAGCTAGCAGACTCAGCTCAGCTTAAACAGTTTTTAACGTGTGTCAAAACGATTAACGAGTCTCATTTGTTTTGCAACGAACAAGGGCAATGGGAGATTAGTGGCGATGCAACAGAAGGCTGCTTGGTGACGGTTGCTGAAAAGGCCGAGGAATCGATAACAAAACTCGAATGCATATCCAAAATTCCGTTCGACTCCTCCTATAAATATATGGCTGGCTTGGTGGAGCAAGACGGGAAAAAAAGCATCTTTGTTAAAGGGGCCCCGGAACAAATCTTCAGAATGTCTGAAAATGACAATGCAGAAGAAATGGCTCGATGGCATGAAAAAATCCTGAAGCATGCGCGTCTTGGTGAGCGAATGATTGGTGCCGCGGTAAAACAAGTGCCAGCTGATACATTTGTCATCAGCCATGATGATTTGGAGGCAGACTTTAAAATTCTAGGTTTTGCCGGTATCATAGATCCGCCGCGAGAAGAAGTGATTGAGTCAATACGGGATTGTAGAAATGCAGGAATCCAAGTCAAGATGATTACAGGTGATCATAAAGAAACTGCAGTCGCAATCGGATCTCAGATGGGGATTGGTAAGGATGGGCTTGTCTTAGAAGGCATTGAGCTCGACCGGATGGGGGAAATAGAGCTTAAAGAGGCGGCAGTTAAATATGATATTTTTGCTCGCACAAGTCCAAATAACAAACTGCAACTAGTGCAGGCGCTGCAATCTCTTGGACATATCTGTGCCATGACTGGCGATGGCGTCAATGATGCGCCAGCATTGAAACGTGCGGATATCGGTGTAGCGATGGGCATCAAAGGGACGGAAGTGTCTAAAGAATCTTCTGAGATGGTATTGGCTGATGACAATTTCAACACGATTGTCGCGGCTGTTAAAGAAGGGCGCAGGGTCTATGACAATTTGAAGAAGACGATATTGTTTATTTTGCCGACTAACGTAGCAGAAGGTTCGATTATTTTCGTCAGCATTCTACTAGGAATAGCGATGCCGCTAACTCCAGTTCAAATACTATGGGTCAATATGATAACAGCCGTGACGATCTCCTTAGCTCTTGCATTTGAAAAAATTGAACCCGGAGCTATGGAGCGGCCGCCAAGAAATCCGGAAGCAAAATTATTGAGCGGCTATTATATTTTTCGAATCGCCTTTGTGGCCACAATAATTTGCGGCGGTATTTTGTATATGAATCGACTACTTTCAGAAGCAAACTTCAATGCCGAGATCGTTAACACGATGACCGTCCAGGCCCTGGTCATTTCCCAATTGTTTTATTTATTCAATTGCCGAAGCGAAAAAGGCTTTGCGTTTAGAAAAGGTTTTTTTTCGAATAAAGCCGCTTTTTTCGTTTCTGGCATTTTAATAGCGGTGCAATTAGGGGTAACTTATTTACCGGTGATGAATTTATTATTGGGCACAGTGCCACTTGCTGCGCATCATTGGATATCGCCAATTGCCATTGGCACCAGTGTATTCGTTATAGTTGAAATAGAAAAATGGTTATGGCGCAAAGTGAGCCCCTCTCGGTAGGAGAGGAAGCTATAGCTTGGTATAATGGACGCAATAAGCGGCAATCGACAGCTTATTGGAAGGAGCGCGGTATGCAAGATATCCATAGCGAAATTATTCAATTCAGAGGCAGCCATTACGATTTTGGTGTGCATCAAGGAGAACAATTGAAACACTCGATTGTACTTGATAACCGACAGAAGCAGTGGAAAGCGAAGCGTCCGCGTTTTGAAATAGACGTTGTAGAAGCAGAGCAGGCGGTGAACCGTTTTGCGCCCGGCATTTGGGATGAACTTTTGGGGCTGCGGGACAGTCTGGAGTTGCCGATGGAAGAAGTGCTGCGCAATTTCGGCGGCTACCGCATCGATGCACTGCCTTCGGGCTGCTCGATTGTCACTGGGGAAGATTTCATGGTACGCAATTATGATTTCCACCCACAGACTTACGAAGGGCGTTTTAGCTTGTTCCAGCCCACGGATCAGGGGTATGCATTTATCGGCCCGACGTCCCGCGTGACAGGACGCATGGACGGCATGAACGAAAAGGGTTTGGCAATGGGGTATAATTTCACGCATCGCAAAAAGCCGGGAGACGGCTTTGTTTGTTATATGATCGGGCGGATTATGTTGGAGACGTGCGCCACAATTGAAGAAGCGGTCACATTGGCAAGGGAGATTCCGCACCGTGGTTCTTTCAGTTATGTGGTGACAGATGTCAGTGGCAAAACAGCAATCATCGAAGCAAGTCCTCGCGGCGTCGATGTCAGAAGCGAAAATGCCTGCACCAACCATTTTGAAATCCAATCACATGAAAACCGCAATTATTTAAAGGATTCGTATGGACGCTTAGAAACTATTCAAACACAGCCTGAGCATACGGCTCATGTGGATAAGGCGTTTCGGTTGTTCAATGGGACAACCAATGGCGTGTTTTCGGAGCTCTATAAAAGCTGGGCGGGCACCATCCATACGTCTGCTTATTTGCCGGATAAAATGGAAGCTTGGTTCGCACTTGGCGGCGATCAGCAACCGGTCGTTTTTAATTTTCAAGACTGGTTGAAAGGCGCTCCGCTTGCGGCGGATAAAATCCATGGCACCATCAATACGAAAATAGGTTTTGCGCATTTGGAAAAACAATTTGCAGAATGAAAAAGCTGTACCGGGGTCATGAGTAATGACTTTCGGTACAGCTTTTTATAAGAAATCTACATTTCGGTCATATGTGCAAAAGGTAAGTGTGTATCCACTTTGCCTTTAACGCGTTTGGCGTTCAGTCGTTCCCCGATTAACCATTTTTCAAAATCAAGCATGAGCGGCAAACGGTCCTGTCCAATGGCAAAGCCGACTTTCAAACTGGACGGAAAATACGATGCTGTATGCAGAGTGCCAGAAGCCGTCGTGTATTTTTTTGAAAAAACGCCTTTGTCCGAATCGTTCAGCATGCGGAATGCGCGATACGGTTCGGCCATTGTTTCTTGCTGAGCGAGGATTATTTGCTCCCGTCGACGCGAATCTTCGATTTGGTAGCGATTTTCTTCTGTTAGTAAATCAAAATGGTTGGTTGAGACAGCTGACTCCCGTGCAACGACCGAGCGTGGAGAGGCTTCGACCACGATGGATTTTCCGTGTCGGTCGAGCAGCACATAACTGAACGAGCGGCGATGGGGAAGTTCTTCCAACAAAGCGACGGCTTCATCAGCATCTGCACAATTTTCAAGAACCAAGCGGCCAATCATATTGCAAATAAAACCATCCCCGGAGTTGCGCCGATTGATAAAGTTATAGCCCATTGCCAAGCCCTTTTCATTGATGCCGTCTGTGCGGCCTGTAATTTGCATCGTAGGGCCAATCGTTGCATAACCGCCGTCAGATGGCTGGTAAAGTGCAAACCGACCTTCGTAACCTTGCGGTGAACTGTCGTAATTGCGCACCATGAAATCTTCTCTCGTGAAAATCGAGCAGCCGCTGCGTGTATATTCTAGGTAATACCCGCCGAACTCACGGATGGTGTCATGTGCATTCCACTCGAGCGCATCTCCTAAGCCGTTGATTTCTTCCCAAATACGGGGGGCGAAAGAACGCAGAATGCCAGTTGCTTCTTGTTCATCAATCATGAAGTTTTTATTGGATAAGGGCCATTGTTTTCGGCGGTTGGGCAACAGAAGCGAGTCTTTCAATAGCTCGCCTTGATACCGGCCGAAATCGTAATGGCTGCCTCGGAATTGGATGATATCGCTGTGAACTTGTTTCACTTGATGATCCCTCTTTTAGTATGAAGTAACCCGATTTTACTGCAAAATACCTCGATTTCAAAGGAATATGCCTCAACTTACAACACGGAAATCTCTGACTCTCCGCCATTAATACCTGTAAACATATTGGCAGCGGCAGTTAATAATTCAAGTGCAGTATCGCGTTCCATCGATGGACGTAAATAAAAAATGTGAAGCGCATTTTTGGTGTTTTCGGTGACAGCCGTGCGAGTGGAATCAACATAAGGGCTGCCAAATGCGCCTAAGTCGTCTTTGGACACGAGAATATTAGCCAATGTGTTTGTCCGGTTGTTCAATCCTTCAAATTGATCTTGTTCAGTGCCGAGTGCGATTTCGACATTGCCTTCGATTTTATCAGCGTCATACAAGCCTAAAGGAATTTCATATTGCAGCGATAAAAAACTGTTCATATCGACTGCTGAATGGATAGAAGGCAGGTAGTTTTGCTTTTTAATGCGGCGGAAAAGAGCTTCTGCTGAAGGACGGTAACGGCTCGGACTGCTGCCCAAAGCTTTCCACACGAGTTGCCATTCAAGCAGTCCAGGAAAATGGGTGATGTCTTTGTCTTCAAGGTCGAAATACAATTGTTCCTGGAAAAGCTGCAAACGGCCTTTTAACATTTGAGGTGACTCCGAAACGGTGATATTGTTATAATGAATCGTTCCTATTTTAAAGTCTGGAAGGATTTCCTTTATGTGACGCTGGATGGTTATTTCCACAGCAATCTTCCTTTCAAGGGATATATTAGGGATATCGTATCATAGATACAGAATGAGAGGTTACAACATGAATCTCGATCAATTTCAACAAGAGCTTGTTGCCTATGCCTCGGAGATCGGAATCGATAAAATCGGGTTTGCTTCGGCAGAGCCTTTTTATAATTTGCGCCATCAATTGGCGCGTCAACAACAATTGAATTATCAATCAGGTTTTGAAGAGTCTGACCTCGAAAAGCGCACGCGTCCTGAGCTTTTATTGGATGAGGCTGTCAGTATCATTTCGATTGCCATTGCCTATCCTTCAAAAATGCAAGATGCGCCGCAAGGGAAAAAAGGGGCAAGGCGCGGCATCTTTTCCCGATCGTCTTGGGGCAAAGATTACCATGCCGCATTAAAAGAAAGGTTGACCTTATTAGAAGCGTTCATCGCCGCTCATTTTCCGGAAGCCCGCATGCGTTCGATGGTCGATACCGGTGAGTTGTCCGACCGTGCTGTTGCGGAGCGTGCAGGCATTGGCTGGAGTGCAAAAAACACTTCCATCATTACACCGGAATTCGGTTCGTATGTGTATTTGGGTGAAATGATTACGAACATACCGTTCGAGTATAATGAACCGATGGAAGATCAATGCGGTGATTGCCGCTTATGCATTGACGTCTGTCCTACGGGCGCGATTGTCGAAGGCGGCCAATTGAATGCGCAGCGCTGCATCTCTTTTTTGACGCAGACAAAAGGGTTTTTGCCGGATGAATTCAGAAGCGTCATCGGCAACCGGCTTTATGGCTGCGATACATGCCAGACGGTTTGTCCGAAAAATAAGCGCAAAGCGAATCAAATCCATGCAGAATTTGCACCGGATCCGGAAATCGCGAAACCGTTGCTAGAGCCGTTGCTGAGCATCTCAAACCGGGAGTTCAAAGAACGCTTCGGCTACGTTTCGGGTTCTTGGAGAGGCAAAAAACCGATTCAACGCAATGCGATTTTGGCGTTGGCTCATTTCAAAGAAAAAGGAGCGGCGCCAGCGCTGATCAAGTTATTGATGGAAGATGAGCGTCCGGTCATTAGAGGCACGGCCGCATGGGCACTTGGTAAAATCGGTACGCCGGAAGGCCAGGAAGCATTGGAAGCAGTTCTTGAGACCGAGCAAGATGAAGAAGTAAGAGAAGAAATTCAAAAAGGATTGGCGTTTTTTGCCGAAGAGATGAAAGGATAAGTGACCGTTTTGGCTATACACATCGTTTTATATCAGCCGCTGATTCCAGCAAATACAGGAAACATCGCCCGCTCTTGTGCGGGGACAGGAGTTAAATTGCATTTGATTCGTCCACTCGGATTTTCAACGGATGATAAAATGCTCAAGCGTGCCGGGCTAGATTATTGGGAGCACGTCGACTTGACGTATTATGATTCGCTGCAGGAATTGTTTGATCATTATGTTGATGGGACGTTTTATTACATCACGAAGTTTGGAACGAAAACCTATTCGTCGTTCGATTATTCGGATACTGAAAAAGATTATTTCTTCGTCTTTGGACAAGAAACGAAAGGCTTGCCGAAAGAGTTGATTGAGCAGAATCCAGAGACGTGCCTGCGCATCCCGATGAATAGTCATATCCGTTCATTGAATTTATCCAACACAGCATCGATTTTGATGTATGAAGCTCTGCGCCAGCAGAATTTTCCTGGATTGGATTAATGCCCAAAAAAAAGCCGGTGCATCTGCACCGGCTTTTCATATTATTCTTTTTCAGCAGTTCCTGGTTTGTCATCATAGCCTGCAGTGAAGATAGCGGCTAAGAACGCTACAGTAATACCTAAAATAAGGATTAAGTTCATAAATAACGACCTCCTAGTAATGTGCATCTTTGTTTAGTATAGCGTATCTAAGGGAAAAATGAAATATAACACCGAATCCAAATATGGAGAAGTTTTGTCTTTTCTATGAGGGATTGTTCATTTATTGATAAAAATGAAACTTAGCGCTTCGCCATTCGTAGAATAGAAAACAACAGATTAAGAAAGGATGAAAACGAATGAAAATGAAAATTTCCGTTGCGTTGATGTGGATTACCGGGTTGGCTGAAGGGCTGCTGGCGATTCCATTCATCGGAGGTACCTTTGTCATCAGCACCGGTTATGCAGCACTTGGTGTCATGTTCCTATTGCATGCAGTGACTTTGTTTTTCTGCTTCCGTGAATATTCACCGAAATCCGGTTCGATTTTGGGGATCATCACAAGTGTTATTGCTTGGATTCCATTGATTGGCTGGGCGATGCATTTGCTGACAGCTGCAGTATTAATGATCTCAGCGGGCCTTGCAAACGCTCGGGCACGCATCTAAATTACATTAAAAAACCGCCAATTGGCGGTTTTTTCTATTCATTAATGCGGTGCAATGAGAATTTGGATAGCGAATAAAATAGCAAAGATATACAAGATCGGATGGACAGATTTCCATTTCCCTTTGAAGATTTTCATCAATGGGTAAGAGATGAAACCTAACGCGATACCTGTTGCAATACTAGACGTCAATGGCATTGCCAAGACGATTAGAAATGCCGGAAACGCTTCGTCAATTTGTTCCCATTCGATATGCTTCACGGCACCAATCATCAGGCTGCCGACGACGATGAGTGCAGGAGCGGTAATCGCTGCAACATTCGATAATGCAGCGACAAGAGGTCCGAACAATGCAGCAATGATGAATAAGATACCGACAGTTAACGTCGTCAATCCTGTACGTCCACCAGCCGCAACACCTGCTGAAGATTCCACATAGGCAGAAGTCGGACTCGTTCCGACCATGGCGCCACCTGTAGCCGCAATCGAGTCAGCAAGCAAGGCTTGGCGCATGCGTGGCATATGATTGTCTTTCATGAGCCCGGCTTGTTTTGCAACACCGATCATTGTGCCTGTGGTGTCGAAAAGCGTGACCAATAAGAACGAGAAGACGACGCCGTACAAGCCAAATTCTATTACGAGCTGGAATGCTTCAATTGGATTCCATACGAGAATTCCTTCAGGCAATGAAGGCAATTGCATCAATTTGTCTTCGAACTTCAATTGGCCAGTAAAAAACGCGATGATTCCCGTAGCAATCATACCGAAGAAAATACCGCCATGAATATTGAGTGACATGAAAATCAGGGTGATCATCAATCCGGCAAGTGCAAGCAGCACAGGAGGGGATGTTAAATCGCCCAAGCCGACAAGGTTGGCGTCGTTGCCGACAACGATACCGCTTAAGCGCATACCGATAAAAGCGATGAAGAGGCCGATACCGGCAGTAATCGCATGCTTTAAGTTTTCAGGGATTGCTTGAATCAATACTTTGCGCATTGACGTCAACGATAATAGTACAAAGATGATGCCGGCCACAAAAACCGCGGAAAATGCCGTGATATAGTCGATTGCACCATCAGATGCGAGAACCATCGACGTGAAATATGCGTTCAACCCCATACCTGGTGCAATGGCAATCGGGTAGTTGGCGAATAATGCCATCCACAACGTTCCAATCGCAGCAGCAATGATGGTAGCCATGAAGACTTGGTCAAATGGAACGCCAGCCGCTCCCAAAATGACCGGGTTGACAATAACAATATATGCCATGGTTAAGAAAGTAGTCATACCTGCTAAAATTTCAGTTTTTACGTTGGTTCCATACTCTTTTAAGTGAAACATCAATTTCCATCCTTTCAAACACGAACAATTTTAACGACATTTCATATATTATTCGCTTTTATTATAGAATGCAAGTGTTTTTTCGAATTCGTTTAAGTCGAATTTTCAGGGAATTATTTGTACAATGAAACAAGAGAGGATGATGAAAATGGAATTGGCGATCAATTCAACAAAAACCTTACATAATGGAGTAGAGATGCCTCGCTTTGGTCTGGGCGTTTATAAAATGACAGATAAGGCAGCGGCAGTCGATGCGATGCTGACAGCTCTTAGCGCGGGATACAAAGCAATTGATACAGCAAGCATCTATGACAACGAGCACGAAGTCGGCGAAGCCATACGCGCAACCGATAAAAAACGCGAGGACATTTTTGTTACATCGAAAGTCTGGAATACGGATCAGGGCTACGACAATACGCTGCGCGCATTCGAAGCGTCGTTGAAGCGCTTGGACCTTGATTATTTGGATTTGTATTTAACGCATTGGGCAATGCCGGATACATACGAGGAGACTTACCGCGCCATTCAGCGTTTGTATGACGAGAAATTGGTGCGCTCGATCGGTGTTTCCAATCACCAACAGCATCATTTGGAAAAACTGATGGCTAAGGCGAACACGAAACCGATGGTCAATCAAATTGAGTTGCATCCACAATTAACGCAGGAACCACTTCGTCAATTTTGTGCAGACAACGATATTGCGGTAACTTCGTGGTCTCCATTGGCACGGGGACGACTACTAGACGACCCGGTAATTGCAAAGATTGGAGAGAATTACGGCATGTCGATTGCTCAAGTCATTATCCGTTGGCATTTACAGCATGATTTGATCGTCATTCCGAAATCGGTCAAACCTGAACGGATTCTTGAGAATGCTGACGTCTTTAATTTTGCGTTGACTGCTGAAGAGATGAAGATGATCGACGGCTTGAACCAAGATTGGCGCTCGGGCACGCACCCGGACGAAATCCATTTGAAATAAAAAAGAAGTTCCCCAGCGGGAACTTCTTTTTTATTTAGCGATCGTTGTCTTCCACAATAATTTTTTCGCCGGTGAATGGATGGGTGAACGACATGCGAAACGCATGAAGGTGGTAAGCCCCGTCTTGCGTCATAGGGCCGTCATATAATTCATCCCCAATAATCGGATGGTTGATATGCGATAAATGGGCCCGGATTTGATGGGTGCGTCCTGTTTCAAGCGTCAGGTGCAATAAGGTTTTGCCTTCCATTTGCTTAAGAACGCGGTAATGCGTGACAGCGCTTTGGCCGGAAGGAGAGACGCGTCGACGCGTCGGGTGATGGCGATCTCGGCCAAGCGGGAAGTCGATGGTACCCGTTCGGTTGACGACCTTGCCTTTAACAACAGCTTCGTAATCGCGCACAAGTTGTTTTTGTTCCAACATGCGGTCTAATACATTTTTGGCAACTGGATGTTTCGCGACCATCAATAAGCCGGAAGTTCCTTGGTCCAAGCGGTGGACATGCTCGCCGTATGAACCGCCATTGCGGATAATGTGGCCGAGTATGGCATTGATGAACGTATCAGTTTGTCCGACTTCGTTTGGATGAGTCGCCATTCCTTTTGGTTTTCTAGCAATGATGAAATGATCATCTTCGAATAATATTGGCAATTCGACATCGTGTTTCGGTTCATAAGGCGATGAAGCAGGGGGTAAGTCAAAATGCAAAACACTGCCTTTCTCTAAAGGTTCCTTCCAAAGAACTTCTTGATGTTTCGCGTTTTTTACACTTTTGGCCATGCGCATTTCGTGAACGACTTTCTTGCCAAGGCCCCATTCAGTCCGCAATAATTCTTCGACGGTCATGCCGTCTTCTTGTATTTCATAATTCCATTCCATTGAGTTGACCTCCATATAAAATGGCCATGCGCACTGCACATGGCCACCGTTAGTTATTTTAATACGACTTCGTTGAAAAACTCTTCAATGTTTTCTTTTGGCTGAGAACCGACCCAACGCGAAACTTCTGCACCGTTTTCGTAATGTACTAACGTCGGTGTGCCTTCGATCGCATAATCCTGCCATCCTTTTTCATACTCTAACAGATTGTACTGAAGAACGTCTACACCCATATCTTCTGCTACAGGCATCAAGATAGGTGTAGTGGCCTTGCAATGCGAGCACGTTGGGCTAAAGAAATAGACCGTCGTTGGCTCACCGCTCTTGATTTTTTCATCAACTTCGTCCGGCAACGCAATGTTTTGGTAATTCTCATCATTCAATAAATCGATGGTTGGCTGTTCTAGATTTTCTGTGTCATAAGGGTTGTTCGCAAGTTTATCTTTGTTTGAGAAATTCGTCAGGACGATGAGCAGCGCAAAAATCGCTATCACAACACCGCCGATGATTAACATTTTTTTCATTTTCCAGTTTCCTCCTTCAATGACTTCAGCATGTACATGCTCATTACGCTGATTAAAATAAATGCGGTGAGCGCTAAAAATGGGATAGTGATGAATCCGAGATAATTGATGTACTGACCAGTACACGGTACTTGTCCACAAGACGGTGCGGAATCAGATAAAAAATCCAGTTTCTGCAGACCGTAATGATAAAGTGAAATCGCACCGCCAATGACGGACATGGCCAGCGTAGTAGCTGCAATTCGGACATTTTTCTGGACTAAAGCTATGCCGACAATAATAACGAGTGGATACATAAAGATTCGCTGCACCCAGCATAATGTACAAGGGACATAGCCGCGTATTTGGGAAAAATACAGGGAACCGGCAGTGGCGGTCAGCGCTATGACCCACATAGCAAGCATAATATTCTCTTGGCGCTTGGACATGGACAGTACCTCTTTTCAATATTACTTCTATAAAAGTATAATTCTTAACCGCAGGCAAGTAAAATGATATCAACCTGGGCGGCTATCCTATATAATAAAGTGTGATACTTTTGTGAAGGAGTGGCTCTAGTGCCAGAACAATTCGATTTATCCCATTTTGAAAAAAGCATGATCATACGGGAAATGACGTATGCAGACATAGATGCCATTATGGAAATGCAACGCCTCAGCTTCCCTGGAATGGATCCATGGAAAGAAGAGCAGCTGCGCAGCCATCTCGGCGTTTTCCCACAAGGGCAGCTTGTAGCAGAACTTGACGGTACAGTAATCGGTTCTTGCTCAAGTTTATTAATAAATTTTGATGAGTACGACGATCGCCACACTTGGGACGACGTGACGGATGGCGGATACATCACGAACCATAATCCGGACGGTTACAATATGTACGGCATTGAAGTGATGGTGCATCCGGAATATCGCCGCATGCAAGTCGGTCAACGATTGTACGAAGCGCGCAAAGAACTCGCGCGTGAATTGAATTTGAAATCCATCATTTTGGGTGGACGCATTCCGAATTTCCATAAACACGCAGAAGAAATGTCGCCGCGTGAATATGTTGATGCAGTATCGCGCCATAAGATTTACGATCCTGTTTTAACGTTCCAATTGATGAACGGCTTCCAGTTAATGCGGATCAACCCGAACTATTTGCAAGACGATCTGGCTTCCGGCAAGTACGCAACGTTAATGGAATGGAATAACGTTGATTACAAACCGGTATCCAAGCGACATTTCAAAACAAGTTATCCGGTCCGGATTTGTGTAGTGCAATATTTGATGCGCGCGATTGAATCATTTGATGATTTGGCCAATCAGGTGGAATACTTTGTCGACGTAGCTTCAGATGCGCATTCGGATTTTGTTGTATTCCCAGAAATCTTTACAACGCAATTGATGTCTTTCCTAAATGAGCCGTCGCCAAGCCAAGCGGTACGAAAATTAACGGAATACACGCCGCAATACATTGAGTTGTTTACGGACCTTGCCGTTCGCTACAACATCAATATTATCGGCGGATCGCATTTCGTTAAAGAAGAAAACGATGAAATTTACAACATCGCGTATCTTTTCCGCCGCGATGGATCGATTGATAAGCAATACAAAATCCACATCACACCGAATGAACGCAAATGGTGGGGAATTTCTGCCGGCGACTCGGTCCGAGTTTTTGATACGGATTGTGGGAAAATTGCTATCCAAATTTGCTACGACATCGAGTTCCCGGAACTCGCACGTATTGCAACGGATATGGGTGCGAATATCATCTTCTCGCCATTTTGTACAGAAGACCGTCAAGGCTATTTGCGCGTTCGTTATTGTGCACAAGCCCGGGCAGTTGAGAACCAAATTTACACAGTCATTTCCGGCACGGTCGGAAACTTGCCGCAAACCGAAAACATGGATATTCAATATGCGCAATCCGGCATTTTTGCACCATCCGATTTCGAATTTGCGCGCGATGGCATTGTTGGCGAAACCAACCCGAACTTGGAGATGGTGTTGATCGGCGATGTCGATTTGGAAATCCTAAGACGCCAACGTCAAAACGGTACGGTCAAACAATTGAAGGATCGCCGTCACGACGTTTACCGCGTTGAATACAAAAAAGATTAATGCATTTGCCGCTTCCAAAATGGAAGCGGCTTTTTTTTGGATTTTTTGGTAAACTAACTATATTGGAGGGATGTCTTATGACTTGGCAAAAACGACTAACTCGCTGGTTGGAACATGGCCGGCTGGATGAACAAACAAAAGAAGCGTTAACGATGTTGAAAGACGATGAAAAAATGGCAGAAGATGCATTTTATCAAGATTTGGCGTTTGGTACAGGTGGAATGCGCGGAGAAATCGGACCAGGAACCAATCGTATGAACGTCTACACCGTTCGAAAAGCATCACAAGGAATCGCGGATTACATTAAAGATAACGGCGAACAAGCAATGGCGCGCGGGATTGCGATTGCATATGATAGCCGCCGCATGTCGCCGGATTTTGCACTTGAAGCTGCAAAAACATTTGCATCAAATGGTATTCACACTTACCTTTACAGCGAGCCGCGCACAACACCGCAATTGTCGTTCAGTGTGCGCTATTTGAATGCTTTCATGGGCGTAGTCATTACAGCAAGCCACAATCCGCCTGAATACAACGGTTATAAAGTATACGGCGACGACGGAGCGCAACTGAATCTAGAGGATGCAGACCGCGTGATCGATTTTGTCAGCAAAGTAGAAGATGAACTGGCCATCGACAACTCGGTATATGACGAAGCATCGCTCGTTCATTTAGGCGATCGTTTGGATGCGGCATATATCGAACAAGCTTTAACAGTCCAAGAGCAGTCCGCCAATCCGATTTCGGCAGTGTTCACACCGCTTCACGGCGCTTCAGGTTCGACAGTGAAAAAATTAATGGAAGCAGCCGGTTATCCGGATATCGTGTACGTCGCAGAACAAATGCAGCCGGACGGGGAATTCCCGACCGTGCAATCACCAAACCCGGAAGAAGCTTCTGCTTTTGAATTGGCGATGCAATATGGCGATAAGATGGGCAGTGAATTATTAATTGCCATCGACCCGGATGGCGACCGCGTAGGAATCGCCGTTCGTACAGACGACCATTACGAATTATTGAGTGGCAATCAAACCGGCGCGATTTTGATTGATTATTTGCTGAGCCAGAAAAAAGAAAAAGGCACGCTGCCGGATAACGGCAAGATTTTCAAGACGATCGTTACGTCCGAATTTGGCCGCGTCATTGCTGAATCATATGGCGTTGCATGTGAAGATGTCTTAACGGGCTTTAAATTCATTGGCGAAAAGTTGAAACATAACGATGAGCATAAAGAATTCGAGTTCCTGTTTGGCTATGAAGAAAGCTATGGCTATTTAATCCGCGATTTTGCGCGTGATAAGGATGCTGTTCAAGCAACATTATTGCTAGTCGAAGCTGCGGCATATTATAAAAAAATCGGTAAAACTTTACACGACGTGCTGGTTGAACTGTATAATCGCCACGGATGGTATAGGGAAGCACTCGTCTCAGTCACAAAAAAAGGGTTGGATGGTGCGCGTGAAATAACGGCGCTATTGGAAAACTTGCGCAAAGAACCATTGAAACAAATTGCTGGCATACCAGTCGTTTCCATCGAGGATTATGAAACGCAAGATCGGATTTTTGTCGACTTGAACACCAATGAAAAAATTGAGTTGCCTCAATCGAACGTGTTGAAGTATTTCTTGCAAGACGGTTCATGGGTTTGCGTGCGTCCAAGCGGCACGGAGCCGAAAGTGAAATATTATTTCGGGATTACAGCAGCCAGCGAACGAGACAGCGATGAAAAGCTAGAGCTCATCAAACAATCGTTCCTGGATGAATTGGACAACCGCTAATGGAAAGCTCCCTCTTGCAGGGAGCTTTTTCATTCGAAAGTACGAGGCGCATAGTGCATGGAAACGTGTATGGTAGAGATAAACAGTGATGAGGTGAAGGGGACATGCAAGCAGGACAGCATTCGAACGTGGCGTTATTAAAAGAGATTGCGGAATTATTGAACGAAGAAACCGATATGGACCGAATGCTTGAAGGGGCCATTTGGAGGCTGTTAAACGGCTCGATATTTGAGGCGGCTTGGATTTTCTTTATTGATCAAGAAGGCAAACATCAACTCGCAGCACAAGCAAATCTACCGTCTGCGCTGAAACAGAACGATTGCCGCCACTTGAAAAAAGGCGGTTGCTGGTGTGTGAAACGCTATCACGACGGCGAGCTGGAAAAGGCTTCGAATATCATTGCATGTCAGCGGATCGATAACGCGATTTCGTCTGACGCTGGTGATGCGGAAGGAATAACGCATCATGCCACCGTTGCATTGCAATCAGGTCATGAAAAGTTCGGACTTTTGAATATTGCTGCTCCTGACACGGTGCGCTTTTCTGA
>JBFEIJ010000054.1:0-18909 GCA_041553775.1 Planococcus sp. (in: firmicutes) | reverse complement strand
ACTGAAGCGACTCGAGGGGCTGGGCACTGATGCGAGACATAACGAAAAGCGGAAGTGCCCGGTTAGCCCCGACCGGCTTAAGGCGACTCGTTGAAGCGGCGCTCTTTGCCGCGCAGCCGGGACGACTTAAGACCGGGCACTGCAGCTAGACAAATCGAAAAGCGGGAACGGCCGGAACAAAATCACCACCACCATCATCCCGGCCGTCAAAGCTTCAAAGAAACGCAAATAAGGAGGAATCCCTTTGGCTATTGAAAATATCAAAATGCCCCAGCTTGGCGAAAGTGTTACAGAAGGCACCATTGAAAAATGGCTTGTCGCTCCTGGTGACCACGTCAATAAATACGATCCGCTGGCGGAAGTAAATACAGATAAAGTAACAGCAGAAGTACCTTCTTCTTTTACAGGCATCATCAAAGAATTGGTCGCTTCAGAAGGCGAAACACTAGCAGTCGGCGAAATCGTCTGTACGATTGAAACAGAAGGCGGCGATTCAGCTCCAGCTGAAGAAGCAGCACCTGAAAAACCGGAAGCAAGCACAGAACAAGCTAAACCTGCAGCTGACTCGAAGCCTGTAAGCGGCCAGTCACAACCGACACGTCCAGCAGGATCGAAAGCTCGCTATTCACCAGCAGTGCTTCGTCTCGCTCAAGATAACGATATTGATTTGGCGCAAGTTGAAGGTTCAGGCAATGAAGGGCGCATCACGCGCAAAGATTTGCTGAAACTCATCGAGAGCGGCAATATTCCGAAAGCTGGAGATGCACCGGCGGCACCTGCACGCGAAGAAGCACCTGCTCCTCAAGCGGCAGCACCGCAAGCACCACCTTCAGCGCCAGCAGCAAAATCTGCGCCAATCGAAAGCGCACCTGGCGATGTTGAAATTCCAGTAACAGGCGTACGCCGCGCAATCGCAGCCAATATGTTGAAGAGCAAGCACGAAGCTCCGCATGCATGGATGATGATTGAAGTGGACGTAACGGACCTGGTTTCTTACCGCGATTCCATCAAAGGCGAATTCAAGAAAAAAGAAGGCTTCAATATTACGTATTTCGCTTTCTTCGTAAAAGCTGTATCTCAAGCTTTGAAAGAATTCCCAATGATGAACTCTATGTGGGCTGGCGACAAAATCATCCAGAAAAAAGACATCAACATTTCAATCGCCGTTGCTTCAGACAGCGCATTGTTTGTGCCAGTTATTCGCAACTCGGATGAAAAGTCAGTCAAAGGCATCGGCCGCGACATCAACGACTTGGCATTGAAAGCGCGCAACGGCAAATTAGGTTCAACTGATATGCAAGGTGGAACGTTCACTGTCAACAACACAGGATCGTTCGGTTCAATCCAATCGATGGGAATCATCAACCACCCACAAGCAGCGATTCTGCAAGTTGAATCAATCGTCAAGCGTCCAGTTATTATGGGCAACGGCATGATCGCAGCTCGCGACATGGTCAACTTGTGCTTGTCACTTGATCACCGCGTACTTGACGGACTTGTTTGCGGACAATTCCTAGGACGCGTTAAAGAAATTCTTGAAAACATGAACAAGGAAAACACTTCCGTTTATTGATATTAAGTTATCTATAGGTCACTAAGATTATTACTATTTAGCAAAGCAACCCCGATTTCTTTTAAAAATCGGAGTTGTTTTGCTTTATATTTTTAATTATCTAGGAATCTAGTGAACTACATTTCATTTTTGATGAAAAATAGTTTAGATATTAATAGCTATTATTAAATGGAGCGGAAGGCGGCGACTCCAGCGGAATCAGCACAAGGTGAAGGCCCCGCAAGAACGTAGCGATGAGGAGACTGAAGCTGTGCCCGCGGAAAGCGTCCGCCTGCAGCGAAATGAGAAGAGTTAAAGATATCCTTAACAGCTGGAAAAGCCTGAAGTCTGCGGACTCCAGGCTTTTTTTCCTTTAATGTCAGCGGCTAGTCGGGTAAAATGAATGAAGAGACCTTTAGGGAGGGAACAGCTTGACTATCGAATCGATGAAAAAGACTCAATTTTCCGAACGTACATATGAAGACTGGCGCCAAGCCGCTGAAAAAGCGCTGAAAGGCAAGCCGGTTGATGAAACTTTAAAAACGCCGACAATTGAAGGCATTACGCTAGAACCGTTATATACAAAAGAAATGCTTGAAACAAACGAAGCTTCCATTAAGAGCCAAGCGGCTGCTGTGCAAAACGGCAAAAGATTGCCAGGCTGGTTTGTCGCGCAAGAAACCGCTTACGAAAGTGCTTCGGAATTCTTGTCTGCCGTAAAAGACGAAATGGCACGCGGCAATGAAATGATCGTTTACACGACCAATAAAAATATTCATTGGGAAGAATTCGAATTGAAAGAGCTTGCGGCATTAATTGTGAAGCATCCGCTATTTTTCAAATTGGGCTCTGACGATAATGGCATCTTACGCGTATTTGATTTTATTGAAGAAGAGCAGCTTGCACATGTTCAAGGGGTCATCCATGCAGAATTCACAGTCAATGCACCGTCAAATGTGCGGACAATCTTGGTGGATACGATTCCTGTACACGGTGCAGGCGGAACGATTATCCATGAATTGGGCGTCGCACTGAGCATTTTGGCAGAAACGATGGATACCGGTGATTTTAAAGAAAAAGCATCTCAAGTTTGGGTGCGTTTTGCAGTGGACACGCAGTTTTTCCAGGAAATCGCGAAATTGCGCGCATTCCGCGTACTGTGGAATGCATTTTGTGAAGCATACGGCGAACAAGCACCTGCTGTGCCAATCTTTACGGAAACGTCCGTGCGGTCTTATTCGAAATTGGATTCGTACGTCAACTTATTGCGAGCGGGCAACTCGACGTTTTCTGCCGTATTAGGCGGAACAAACGCACATACGGTGCACCCGCATGACTTTTTGACGGGACCAAATGGCAAAAGCCGCAGAATTGCACGCAATGTCCAATTGGTGATCAAAGAAGAAGCGCATGCGTCGCATGTACTTGATGCTTCAGCAGGTTCTTATTTTATCGAATCGCTGACAAAGGAATACGTAGAAGCGGCTTGGCAATACTTTTTGGACATCGAAGAAGCGGGCGGCTACTCGAAAGTGATTCAATCCGGTTGGCTTGCGGATGATATGCAGGCAAAATGGCTTGAACGCAAAAAGCAAATCGCATTGCGCAAAGCCTCGTTAATCGGTGCCAATGTCTACGCAGACCCGCAAGAAGCGGTAGTCGACGGATCGATCGACGAAAGCCA
Organism: Planococcus sp. (in: firmicutes); assembly: GCA_041553775.1. Lineage (GTDB taxonomy): Bacteria > Bacillota > Bacilli > Bacillales_A > Planococcaceae > Planococcus. Next base: position 15,673 of record JBFEIJ010000054.1, on the reverse strand, counting down.
TTTGGAATACATGACAGCGAAACGCTTAGCTGCGCCATTTGAAAAAATGCGGGCGATGAGCAAAGAACTGATTTTAAGCACGGCGATCATTCACCTTGCGCCGCTGAAAGAAGTTAAAGCAAAATCGGACTTTGTCGTTGGTTTCCTAGCAGTCGCGGGCATCGAACCATTGATCAGTCCGGAAATGACGACTGCAGAGGAAGTCAACCAATTCTTGAAAGAGCATCACATCGATTACGCCGTTCTTTGCGGACCAACCGAAGCGATCGACAATGTGCTGCATGGCTTGAAAACAACAGCAACAATTGATGTGGCAGGTAGAATGCCAAAAGAGCGCATGGAAGACTGGTGTGCAAACGGCATCAACGATTCCGTCTATAGCGGCAAGCACGTCAACTCGAAATTAGAAGCGATTTTAAGTCTCGGAAAGGGGGCCTTCTAAGATGGCAAAACCGGATTTTTCTAAAGTGGATTTACAGGAACTGAACTTGAAGCCGCAAGAAGCGCTTCAACAAGAGCCTTTTGAAACGAATGAAGGCATAAACATCAAGTCGGCTTACAATCCTGAAGACATCGCAGGAGCTGAAATCAGTATGCCTGGATTCGCGCCGAATTTACGCGGTCCTTATCCGACAATGTACGTCTCGCGACCATGGACGGTCCGTCAATATGCCGGATTTTCCACAGCGGAAGAAAGCAACGCCTTTTACCGCCGTAATTTAGCGATGGGTCAAAAAGGCTTATCGGTCGCGTTTGATTTGGCGACGCACCGCGGTTATGATTCCGATCATCCACGCGTCGTCGGGGATGTCGGCAAAGCCGGTGTGGCGATTGACAGCGTTGAAGACATGAAAATCTTGTTTGACGGCATTCCGCTTGATCAAATGTCGGTATCGATGACGATGAACGGCGCAGTTTTGCCCATCATGGCGTTTTATATCGTGGCAGCAGAAGAACAAGGCGTTACGCCTGAAAAACTGGCGGGAACGATTCAAAACGATATTTTAAAAGAGTACATGGTGCGCAATACGTATATTTATCCGCCTGCCATGTCGATGAAAATCATCGCAGACATATTTAAATACACATCTGAAAAAATGCCGAAATTCAATTCCATTTCGATATCGGGCTACCACATCCAAGAAGCGGGAGCGACGGCTGATATTGAATTAGCGTATACACTTGCCGACGGATTGGAATACGTTCGTACAGGACTTGCTGCAGGAATCGACATCGATGCATTTGCACCGCGCTTATCGTTTTTCTGGGGAATCGGCATGAACTATTTCATGGAAATCGCGAAAATGCGTGCAGCTCGCGCAATCTGGGCGAAAATGATGAAATCGTTCGATCCGCAAAACGATAAATCGTTAGCGCTCCGGACGCATTCGCAAACTTCAGGGTGGAGTTTGACCGAGCAAGATCCATTTAATAACGTGACGCGTACATTGATCGAAGCGAATGCAGCGGCGATGGGCCACACGCAATCGTTGCACACAAATGCACTGGATGAAGCGATTGCGTTACCGACAGACTTTTCAGCGCGTATTGCGCGTAATACTCAATTGTTTTTGCAAGAAGAAACCTTAATGACCAAAGTTATTGACCCATGGGGCGGATCGTATTACGTGGAGTCGTTAACGAATGAGTTGATGGAAAAAGCGTGGCAATTGATCGAAGAAGTGGAAGAACTCGGGGGCATGGCGAAAGCGATTGAAACCGGACTTCCGAAAATGCGCATCGAAGAAGCGGCTGCGAAAAAACAAGCACAAATCGATTCAAATGAAGAAATCATCATCGGCGTCAATCGTTATAGACTTGACGAAGAAGACCCGATTGATATTTTAAATATTGATAACACGATGGTACGCAAAAAACAGATTGAACGCATCGAAAGCATGAAAGCATCTCGAGACAGCGAACAAGTCGGTGCAGCGTTGAAGCGCTTAGCGGAAGCGGCGAAAACCGGCGAAGAAAACATTCTGGAATGTGCCGTTGATGCAGCACGTTTGCGCGCGACATTGGGTGAAATTTCCAATGCAATTGAAGAAGCATCCGGACGCCATAAAGCAGTGATTCGTTCAGTGAGCGGCGTTTACAGTTCAAATTTCTCGAATCAGCATGAAATGGAAATCGTCAAAGAAATGACCGAAGACTTTATTGAAAACGAAGGGCGTCGTCCGCGTATCCTTGTGGCTAAAATGGGACAGGACGGGCATGACCGCGGAGCGAAAGTAATTGCGACGGCGTTCGCCGATCTCGGATTTGATGTCGATATCGGACCGTTGTTCCAGACACCGGCAGAAACTGCGCAGCAAGCTGCCGAAAATGACGTTCACGTCATCGGGGTGAGTTCGCTTGCGGCAGGGCACATGACGTTGGTGCCGGATTTGGCAGCGGAGTTGAAGAAAATCGGCCGTGAAGACATCTTGATCGTCGTGGGCGGCGTTATCCCGGCGCAGGATTATGAATTCTTACGCAATAACGGCGCAAGTGCAATTTTTGGTCCCGGTACAGTCATTCCGGTTGCGGCGCAAAAAGTCATCGAAGAAATATACAGCCGCCTCGGCTATGAGGAAGTGGCGGACTGATGGACCGCGAAAAAGGTTCTCGGCGGGTCATGGAAGGTGTGAAAGCCAGCCACGACGGCATGCACTCCGCTCCGCGGAAGAAATTCAAAAAACCGCAGGGAAAAGGGTTCAATACCGAAGAGCTGGCGCAAGGCGTTAGGAGCGGATCACGCATCCATTTGGGCAAAGCCATCACCTTGCTCGAAAGCTCGAATCCGCACGATAAGAAAACCGGTCAGGAATTATTGAACCACTTGCTGCCGCATACCGGCAATAGCATCCGCATCGGAATTACGGGTGTGCCGGGAGCGGGAAAAAGTACGTTTATCGAAACCTTCGGCGAAATGCTGACGGAATTGGGCCATAATGTCGCGGTGCTCGCGATTGACCCGAGTTCGTCGGTTACCGGCGGTTCGATTCTCGGCGATAAAACCCGTATGGAAAACTTGGCGCGGAATCCGAGGGCGTTTATACGCCCTTCCCCGACTACCGGCACGCTCGGCGGCGTTCATAAAAAGACGCGTGAGACGATGCTGCTTTGCGAGGCGGCGGGCTATGATGTGATTCTCGTGGAAACGGTCGGGGTCGGTCAAAGCGAAACTTTGGTGCGCGGCATGGTCGATATGTTCTTGCTGCTCGTGTTAACAGGGGCTGGGGACGAACTGCAAGGCATGAAAAAAGGCATCCTCGAACTGGCTGATGCCATTATTGTGCACAAGGCAGACAGCGACAATATGAAATTGGCTGAAAAGACGGTCCGGGAATACAAGCAGATTTTGCATTTTCTGCAGCGGGCGACAGAAGGCTGGAAAACCAAAGCTTTGCCGGCATCTTCACTAGAAGGGACAGGCATTCGCGAAATCTGGGATATGGTCAAAAGCTTTGAAGATACTGTCAAAGTGAGCGGCATCTTCAACTCACGCAGACAAAACCAGACAAAAGACTGGTTCCGTTCGATGATCACCGATGAATTGCTTAGCCGTTTTTACGAAGACCAAGAGCGCAATCAAAAAGTGAAAATGCTGGAACAGCAGGTCTTGCAAGATGAATTGACAGTGTCGCAAGCCATCACGGATTTATTCGAGTAAGCTTTTTTGCATGTCATTTGAAGTCCTGCTATGATTAGATGAGGAAATGATAAGGAGTTGTAAACGAATGACTATGGATTTTAACTTTCTAATGAATGATATCGTTACACAAGCGCGTCAAGAAATGGTTGGCGGCGGCTATACACAATTGGAAAATGCAGAAGAGGTCAACGAAGCCTTTGCACAACCGGGCACGAGTCTTGTTATGATCAATTCAGTATGCGGATGCGCAGGCGGCATCGCACGTCCAGCTGCATTGCATTCCGTGCATTACGACAAACGCCCAGACCGTCTATTGACAGTTTTTGCGGGACAAGATAAAGAAGCGACAGCACAAGCGCGCCACATTTTCGGCGACGATCACTTGCCGTCATCTCCGTCATTTGTACTTTTAAAAGACGGAAAAATGGTGGATGAAATTGGCCGTCACGAAATTGAAGGACATGACCCGATGTCCGTTATTGCGAACATCCAAGAAATGTTCGAAAAGCATTGTGAAGAAATCTAATGGAAACATGCCCCTTTCAGAGGGGCATTTTTTTATAGAAAGCGTTTACGTCATTCGCTGAATGAAGCTAAACGAACAAAAACTGGCTAAGGAGAGGAGCGGACCATGAAACTGAAGCGTTTTTCAATTGGATATCGTACGATGAAGACTGCGGCGGGCGCTGCTATTGCCATATACATTGCACAGCTTTTGCAATTGGATTATTTCGTATCAGCTGGAATCTTGGCGATATTATGCATTCAACCGACAAAGAAAAAATCGATTCGCGCCGCATTTTCGCGTTTTATCGCGAGCCTCATCGGTATCGTCTACGCCTTTGTGTTTTTCGAAGGCATAGCCTACCATCCAGTGGTGTTAGGCATCATGATTTTATTGTTCATCCCTGTTTTGGTATCGCTTCGATTTTCCGATGGCTTTATCTCGAGTACCGTCATTCTCATGCACATTTACGACTCTCAAAATATGACGTTCGACTTGTTGCTGAACGAAATTATCTTGATGGCGGTCGGTTTCGGTACGGCTTTGGCTGTCAATGTTTACATGCCAAGTATCGAGAACAAATTGGATGAGTACCGCAACGAGATTGAAGCATTATACTCGACGATTTTCAAAGAAGTCGCGAATTATTTGCGCCAAGGCGAATCGGCTTGGACCGGCGCCGAATTAATGGAAAGCGAAAAACTGGTGAAAAAGGCGAAAGCACTTGCTTACCAGGACGTTGAAAACCACGTCACGCGTCTAGAAAACAAGTATTACCGTTATTTCGATATGCGGGAACAGCAGCTCGACATCATCGAGCGCATCTTGCCGAAAATCACCGAGCTGCCGATCGAAGTCGGGCAATCGCATCTGGTTGCGGAATTCCTTGAAGATTTAGCGGCTCATGTGCACTCCGGCAATACAGCATCGCAATACTTGGACAAGCTGGATGCTGTCAAAGCGGATTTCGCGAAAATGCCGCTGCCGGACAACCACCAGAAGTTTATTGCCATGGCGACGTTGTATCAAGTAATCGAGGAAATGGAAAGTTATTTGGAGATTAAATCGACTTATAAAGGATTTGCCAATAAGAAAACAGTTGATGCTTAACGAGCTTCAACTGTTTTTTGAATTTGGACAATGAATGATAAGGCTAGTGCCTGATAACTTTCCAGTAATGCATGATAACGTCTTCGGATTGCCTGATTACTCAAAAATTATGCTTGTTAAAATTGGATTATTGCTTGTTAACGCGAAAAAGCTACAAAAAACCTCCAGCAGAAGCTTGGGCTTCTGCTGGAGGTTGGGTTGGATTGCTTAAATGATGAAGCTAAGTCCCATCAATAATGATGACAATAACATCAAACCGATCATGGAATAGACAACAATTTTACGGAAAAACTGATTTCTCATTAACAAATGACCCCTTTACACCGTTTTAGTCTTTTAAGAAATAATAGCACATTTCGGTGGGAATTTATAGAGAGAGCTTTTACACCCCTAAATATAGCGGAACAACTAGAGTTTTACCGCCCAAATCTGTACAATAAAATAGAACATATAAAAGGAAGTGAAAAAGATGAAGAAAGTCGACCATATCGGAATAGCGGTACGGGATCTTGAGCAAGTCCTCCCGTATTATACGGAGGTTCTCGGCTGCCCTTTGTTGAAAATTGAAGAAGTGGAGTCGCAAAAAGTGCGCGTTGCCTTTATCGATGCAGGCAATATCAAATTGGAATTGCTTGAGCCGATGGATGACACGAGCCCCATTTTTAAATTTATGGAAAAACGAGGCGAAGGCATTCATCACATCGCGTTCGGTGTGGAAAACATTGAACAGCGCATGGCAGAATTGCGCGCAGACGGAGTGCAATTGTTGAGCGAAACGCCAAAGCCAGGAGCCGGCGGAGCGCTTGTGGCATTTTTGCATCCGAAGTCATCAAACGGGGTATTATACGAACTTTGTGAAAAGCAATGATTGAGGAGTGGGAGAATGGACATTTACGAAAGAATTAATGAATTGTACGACCGCAAACGCGAAATCGAGCTTGGCGGAGGCGAAGAACGAATCGACAAGCAGCATGAAAAAGGCAAGTTGACAGCGCGCGAACGCATAGACTTGCTCGTTGATGAAGGCTCGTTTGTCGAATTGAGCCCGTTCATGGAACACCGCACAACAGATTTCGGCATGGCGAAAGGACCAGGTGAAGGGGTAGTCACCGGTTACGGCAAAGTGAACGGTCGACCGATTTATTTATTTTCACAAGATTTCACGGTGTTTGGCGGCGCGTTGGGGGAAATGCACGCGAAGAAAATCGCCAACGTCATGGATCTGGCAGCAAAAAATGGCGCACCTTTTATCGGCTTGAACGATTCAGGCGGCGCACGTATCCAAGAAGGCGTTTTATCACTTGATGGCTACGGACATATTTTCTATCGCAATTCGATCTACTCGGGCGTGATCCCGCAAATTTCTGTGATCATGGGACCATCAGCAGGCGGCGCCGTGTATTCACCAGCCATTACGGATTTTGTTTTTATGGTGGATAAAACGAGCCAAATGTTCATCACGGGACCGAAAGTCATTGAAACTGTAACAGGTGAAAAAATTTCATCTGAAGATTTAGGTGGATCGAAAGTACATACCGCTATTAGCGGAAATGCACATTTCCGTTCGGATTCTGAACAAAGCGTATTGCAAATGGTTCGCCGCTTGATCAGCTATTTGCCACAGAACAACCAGGAAATGCCACCGCGTTTAGCGGTTGACGAAAACGACGATTACCGTCCGAATCTGGCAGACATCGTACCGTACGAAGCGATTCGTCCATATGACGTCCGTAGAGTAGTGGAAGACGTTGTCGATACCGACAGCTTTATGGAAGTGCAGCCAGAATTTGCTCGCAATATTGTGGTCGGACTTGCACGCATCAAAGGCGAAACAGTGGGCCTTGTGTGCAATCAGCCGAAAGTGATGGCAGGCGGACTCGATATCGATTCTTCGGATAAAGCGGCACGTTTCATTCGTTTCTGTGACTCGTTCAACATTCCGTTGATCACGTTTGAAGACGTGACTGGCTTCTTCCCTGGGATCAAGCAAGAACACGGAGGCATCATTCGCCACGGCGCGAAAATCCTTTATGCATATTCAGAGGCAACGGTGCCGAAAATGACGGTTATTTTACGTAAAGCGTATGGCGGTGCGTATGTTGCATTAAACTCGAAATCGATTGGTGCGGATCTTGTGTATTCATGGCCGAATGCGGAAATCGCGGTTATGGGACCACAAGGAGCAGCGAACATCATCTTCGCACGCGAAATTGCTGCGAGCGATAATCCGGAAGCGACGCGTGCGGCGAAAATCGAAGAATACCGCGAGAAATTTGCGAATCCATACGTGGCCGCTGCAGCGGGCATGGTCGATGACGTCATCGATCCGCGCGAGACGCGTATCAAGCTCATTCAAGCGCTTGAAATGATGCGCCATAAAAAAGATTCACGACCAGCGAAAAAGCACGGCAACATGCCGTTATAAAAAGAGAAGGGGTGCCAAACTTGAAAAAAGACAGATTGCTGAACGAATTTCTTGAGTTGGTGCAAATCGACTCGGAAACTAAAAATGAAGGCAAGATTGCCTCAATCTTAAAACAAAAATTAGAAGATATCGGTTTTTATGTGACGGAAGACAATTCTTCTTTCCATAATGGCCACGGCGCCAATAATCTGATCGCAACGTTGCGCGGTGCAGCACAAGACGTGCCTGCAATTTACTTCACGGCGCATATGGACACCGTCGTACCAGGCAACGGTGTCAAACCCGTCGTACGCGATGGGTACGTCCAAACAGATGGCACGACCATTCTCGGTGCGGATGACAAAGCCGGAATTGCAGCGTTGTTGGAAATGATCCGCTCAATACAAGAAGAAGAGATTGAGCACGGTGACATTCAACTCGTCATCACAGCGGGCGAAGAAAGCGGATTGGCAGGCGCGAAAGAAATGGACGCCTCGCTATTATTCGCTAAATACGGCTTTGCGGTCGACAGCGACGGAAAAGTAGGCGGCATCGTCACTTCAGCGCCGTTCCAAGCGAAATTATGGACGACGATTTACGGCAAGACGGCTCATGCAGGCGTAGCACCTGAAAAAGGCATTTCGGCCATCACGATCGCGGCTAAAGCCATTTCAAAAATGAATTTAGGGCGCATCGATTCGGAAACTACGGCCAATATCGGCAGTTTCGAAGGCGGCAAAGCGACAAACATCGTTTGCGAAGAAGTTCATATCTTGTCTGAAGCGCGGTCGATCAAAGAAGACAAATTGGCAGCTCAAACAACGCATATGGAGTCGGTTTTTGAAGACATGGCGAAAAGCATGGGTGGCAGTGCCAAAACCGAAGTGAAGCTGATGTATCCAGGTTTCAATATTGAAGAAAGCGAAGCGGTTGTGGAAATTGCGAAAAAAGCGGCAGCGACAATCGGACGTCCTTCTACGATCTTAACGAGCGGAGGGGGCAGCGACGCCAATATCTTCAATGGCTTCGGAATTCCAACGATCAATTTATGCGTCGGCTATGAAGAAATTCATACAAAAAACGAGCGCATGCCGATCGAAGAATTAGAGAAACTTGCTGAACTATTAGTGGAGATTGTTAAAGAGTCTGCGAAGGTTTAAATGCTTCAATATTGTTTGTCTAAAAGAGAGGGCTGACCCGCCCTCTCTTTTATTTGTCTCCATTTTGTAACAGATGCCGAACAGGCATACGCCTCAGCGCTGTGGTAAAATGGAGTATAGCAGACAACAAAGGTGGCGCGGTGAACATGGCAGGGCGAGTGATCTTTCATATCGATATGAATAGTTTTTATGCATCGGTGGAACAGTCCCATGACCCGACTTTGAAAGGCAAAGCCCTGGCGATTGCGGGAAATCCAAAAGAGCGGCGCGGCATCATCGTCACTTGTTCGTATGAGGCGCGGGCGCACGGCATCTTTACGACGATGCAAGTGCATGAAGCGAAGCGGAAATTGCCCGGATTGATTGTGATGGCGCCGAACTTTGAACGCTACCGGACCGCTTCCAAAGCGATGTTCGATATTTTGCGTTCATACACCGACAATGTCGAACCGGTTTCGATTGATGAGGGTTATATGGATGTTACGGAATTGGCCGAACAATATCATCCGGTGGCACTCGCACAGGAACTGCAACAGCGCATGCTGTCGGAGTTGGACTTGCCTTGTTCGATAGGCATCGCGCCGAATAAATTCTTGGCAAAAACGGCATCGGATATGAAAAAGCCGTTAGGGATCACGATTTTACGGAAGCGGGACATCCAGCAAATATTATGGCCGCTGCCGGTGATTGACATGCACGGGGTCGGTGAAAGCACAGCCGCTAAATTCAAGCTGTTGAAAATTGAGACGATCGGTGACTTGGCGCAGGCGAATATTGGCCTGTTAAAAGACAAGATGGGGAAGAATGCATTGCGTTTACAGATGCGAGCGAATGGCATCGATGACCGAATCGTCGACCCCGAATCGATATACGATACGAAAAGTGTCGGCACTTCAACGACGTTGCCGATTGACGAGACCGATGAAATTGAGTTGAAAGCGGTGTTCAAGCGTTTATCTGAAAAAGTGGCGAACCGGCTTGAAGCAAAAGAGCTTGCCGGACCGACTGTCAGCATCCAAACACGCAGTTCGGATTGGAAAAACCGGACGCGCAGCATTACGTTAAATAACACGGTGTGGAAGTCGGACGATATTTTCCGCAACGCGTGGCAGCTTTTTACGAAGCATTGGAACGGAGAACCGCTCCGGCTTGTCGGCGTCACGGTATCGAATGTAGCGGACAAAGGCGACATGACCGAACAATTGTCCATCTTTAATTTTCAAGAACACGCAAAAGAAGAGCCGCTAATGGAACTCATGTCGAAATTAGAAGCGAAATTCGGCAAGAGCGTCCTCATGAAAGGCGCAAAATACAAAAAAACTTCGTACGATTCCAAAACGAGCTTTAGCAAAGATTTTTTGGATGATCACGACCACGATAGAAAGTAGGGACTTTATGCAGTTATTATTTCTGGGGACAGGGGCAGGCATGCCTTCAAAAATGCGCAACACCAGTTCGCTGGCCCTGAAACTGCTGGAAGAGCGCGGCACAGTCTGGTTATTCGACTGCGGCGAAGCAACACAGCATCAAATTTTGCACACAACGGTAAAACTACGGAAAATCGAAAAAATCTTCATCACGCATATGCACGGCGATCACATTTTCGGCTTGCCGGGACTGCTTGGTTCGCGCTCATTTCAAGGCGGAGACGAAGCGCTCGCAATTTACGGACCTCCCGGCATCAAAGAATACGTTGAAACGACGCTGCGCTTAAGCCGGACGCACCTGACGTATAACATCACATTTCATGAACTGGATGACAAAATTGTTTTTGAAGATGACACGATGGTCGTTGAAGCGGCGAAACTGGAACATGTGATTCCTTCGTGGGGTTACCGTGTTACGCAAAAGCCGTTGCCGCCGAAATTGCAAGTTGAAAAAGCGGCAGCGCTCGGTGTTCCAAAAGGGCCTTTATTGGCGAAATTAAAAAATGGGGAAGATGTCTTATTGGAAGACGGCCGGACTGTTCGCAGCGAAGACGTAACCGATGAAAAACAACCCGGATTTGTCGTCACGATTCTTGGGGACACACGCTTTTGCGCCAATGCAGCGGAATTGGGCAAAGATGCAGATGTTTTGGTGCATGAAGCTACGTTCGACAGCGACACCCAAAAACTGGCGCAAGATTACGGCCATTCGACATTTTTGGATGCCGTTCGCACCGGAAGTATAGCTAATGCCAAAACCGTGATCGCCAACCACATCAGCGCGCGCTTTTTACCGGAAGACGACAAACGCCTGATCGCACAAGTGAAAGATGTCCACGGCGATTTCCATATCGCGCGCGACCTATTGGAGTTCGAATGGCAGCAACATTCACGTACACTGAAACGCAAATACGAATAAATAAGAAAGCCACCGGATCCCGGTGGCTTTCTATTTGGGAAAATATTTAAAATTTTTTATTAATAATAGAACATACGTTCCCTTTTGTGGTAAAATAAACGTACAGCTGCATGAGGACGGTTTGGCCATTCCCGGAAAGGGGGTGGTGATATGACGGTTACAGAATCATTCGGTCTCGTCTTTACGAGCATCGGCTTGACGATCAGTGCAGTGAGTTTGGTCGTTTCCATGATTTTAGTCATAAACAAAAAAAAATAACCGTCCCTTGTGGTAGAGGAAAGACGGTTATCTTCTAAAGCCAAGATTTCCAGCCAACCGCTCTTGCGCGGCATGCAGCTGGCCGAATGCTCAGGCATTCGGTTTTTTGCGTTACATTAAGTATACTAAATTACCCGGGTTTTGCAACTGCCTTATAGCCAACCGCGCTCATACGGCACAGGAGAGTCTATATCGGCTTTTAATTCTTTTGCCGCCGCGTAGACCCAATAAGGTTCGCGAAGCAGCTCGCGTGCTAGGAAGATCAAATCCGCACGGTCATTCTGCAAAATTTCTTCTGCATGCAACGCGTTCGTAATAAGACCAACTGCGCCTGTATCAATCGGCGTCTCGTGTTTGATCGTTTCAGAGAACTTCACTTGATAACCAGGGAATACCGGAATCGCTGCGGGCACCAATGCGCCTGAACTGACATCGACTAAATCGACGCCTTGTTGTTTCATCCATTTTGTCATTTCAACGTATTGCTCGGGTGTCATGCCGCCATCCGTATAATCATGTGCCGAGATGCGGACGAATAAGGGACCGTCCCAAACTTCATTAACGGCATCGATCACTTCGCGCAACAGGCGATAACGGTTTTCTGCAGATCCGCCGTAAGAGTCTGTCCGTTTATTAGAAATGGGCGAAAGGAATTCATTGATCAAATAGCCGTGCGCGCCGTGCAATTCAATCACGTCGAAGCCGGCTTTTTTCGCACGAATTGCGCCGTCTTTGAACGCTTGGACTGTTTCGTGGATTTGGTCAACTGTCATTTCGACCGGTGTTTGGTATTGATCATTGAACGCAATGGCGCTTGGTGCTTGAATCGGACCTTCAACCGTTGCTTTTCTGCCGGCGTGAGCCAGTTGAATCCCGGTTTTTGAACCGTTTTGCTGCATCAAACGAACAATTTCTGCAAGCCCATCAATATGGAAATCATCCCAAATGCCAAGATCGCGTGCTGAAATGCGCCCTTGCGGCTGAACAGCTGTTGCTTCAACAACGATTAAGCCGACTTGTCCAACTGCACGCGTCGGGTAATGCACACGGTGCCAGTCTGTTACTTTGCCATCTTCTTGATCGCTTTGATACATGCACATCGGTGCCATAACGACACGGTTTTTAAACGTTGTATTTTTAATCGTATAAGGTTCAAATAACTTAGCCAATAAAAACGCCTCCTTCAAATTCTTGCCAACTTTTTTTAGTATAGCAGAAGGCGTTAGTCGAACTCCCGTCCTAAGGCTTGAGCGCGTTCAGCGGCATCTGTTATACATTCACCGACAATTTCTTTTAAATTATGGCGTTCAAGCGCCGCTAATCCTGCGGCTGTTGTGCCGTTCGGGCTCGTCACTTTCGTGCGCAGAACCGCGAAATCTTCAGTCTGCATCATATCTGCCGCTCCTGAAAACGTCTGGCGCACAAGGCGTTTCGCATCGGCATTCGATAAACCGTTCGCCATTGCCGCTTCAGTCATCGCTTCAGCGAAATAATAAAGGTATGCTGGGCCACTGCCAGCTACAGCGGTCACTGCATCCAATTGTTTTTCTTCAACTACGGTCACGCTGCCGATTGACGACAAGACCTTGCGCAAATCATGCTGCTGATCGACCGATACATATTTGCTCCACGCAACACCAGTTGCCGACTTGCCGACTTTTGCTGATGTATTCGGCATCGCGCGCGCGACAGGGAAGTTGCCGACGTATTTTTGAATGGTTTCAATCGATACGCCAGCGACGACTGAAATGATGACCGTATTGCCGGTCAGATTGTCTTTAATATCGGTTAAAGCTGCTGCCACATCTTTCGGTTTCATCGCAAGCAGAATATAATCAGCGTTGCGCAATTCTTCACGCTCTTTCTGGACGATTTCCACGCCGTATTCATCGCTCAAGCTTTCCAACCGGTCACGGTCCGATTTGTTCATCACCGCAATATCGCCGGCTTTTAAAATTCGTTTGTTGATCCACCCGTGAATCATCGACTCCGCCATGGAACCTGCTCCTACGCATACAATCTTCATATTCCGCACTTCCTTTTCATCTATATTATAGTTGGTTAACTCTGAATCCGTTTTTGGTTTGTTGATTTCCGCTTTTCGAATTTCTAGCTGCAGTGCCCAACCCCTCGAGTCGCTTCAGCCTGTCCAGCAATGGCAAAGAGCGCCATTACCGGTCAGACTTCCAGCGCTTGTCGGGGCTAATCGGGCACTTCCGCTTTTCATGATGTCTAGCTCTAGCGCATATCAATAAAAAAAGCGCATTCGTCTCTGCTTTTGCAAGGACGAAAACGCTTGGTTTCCGCGGTACCACCTAAGTTTGCCGTTATGGCACTACTCGATATCCTTATCGCGGATAGACGGCCGTGTTTTCACGGCAGCTCAAAAGCAGGTTCGGGAAGGGAGCGGGGGTGTGCGTTTCAGCAAGAGCACACTCTCTGGACACCTTCATCTTCCGTACTGGCCTTTCTCGACGCTTACATATGTACATAAATTATAGAGGGTTTTGGAGGTGTTTGTCAAATGACCTCACAGCGTGACGGATCGGTCAATTCAATGTATGATAGATGAATAGTCATTCAGTTTAGAGGAGATGGAGTTATGAGTTTACATAAAATTATTATTCCGACACCTTTTGCGGTCGGAGATGTTAATGCCTATTTGATGAAAGGCGATATGTTGACGTTGATCGATGCAGGCCCGAAAACACCGGAAGCTTGGGAAGCGTTAAAGGCGGGATTAAAAGAAGCTGGCGTAAAGCCAGCGGATGTTGAACAAGTGGTTTTGACGCACCATCATCCGGATCACGCCGGCTGGGTGGACGGCTTTAGCAACGCGACTTTATATGGGCATCCGTATAACGATTTATGGCTGCGCCGGGATCAGGCTTTTTTTGATTATCACGACGCCTTTTATCTGGAGCGCTTGAAAGAGGAAGGAGTCCCGGAAGAATTATGGTTTTGGGTCAAAAAGATGAAGCGTCCGCTCAACTTGCTCGGCAGCCGCCCGCTTGACATGGCGATCAATGAAGGCAATACGATTCCCGGGCATCCGGATTGGGACGTGATGGAAACATTAGGACATGCACAAAGCCATTTATCGTTTTGGAACAAGGAAACGGGCGAAATGATTGGCGGCGACCACGTGATCGCGAAAGTCAGTTCCAATCCATTGATCGAACCTCCGTTAAATCCAGAAGACGGCCGTCCGAAATCATTGCTTCAATATAATGCCTCATTGGCGCGGTTGCTTAAAATGCCGATTGACGTCATTTACAGCGGTCACGGAGAAGAAGTGCGCAATGTCCATGAACTGGTTACGCACCGTCTTGAAAAGCAGCACCAGCGAGCGATGAAAGTATTGGCTATGATCGAACGCGAAGAAGAAACGGTTTATGAGCTGACGCAAAAATTATTCCCTCATGCCTACGAGCAGGAATTAGGACTAACCTTGTCAGAAACGATTGGTCAAATTGACTATCTATTAGAAGAAGGTCAAATTATTGAGCGCCTCGGAGACAACGGCATTCTCTACTATAGTAAAGCATAATCGAATCACGAATCGCTATTGCAACAAAATGCGCTAGCGGTTAAAATAAACCTGTTGGACTTTTCTAACAATGCCGACACAACCACACGATCAACTAGCAAAGGAATGGGATATTTGAAGAAATTCGGTTTAATGATTGCAAGCCTTTTGTTTTTGGCTGCATGTTCAGATGATAACAACGCCGCACCAAAAGAAGAAGAAACAGCTCAACCGGCAGAGCAAGAAGTGGCCGCAGAACAAAAGGAAATGACAGAAAAAGGCTTTATCACGCAAGTGACAACCGACCAGATTCTGGTGAACAACATCTATTTTGATATTCCGGAAGATGTGAAAGTTGTTTCGTTGAACGGTGAAGAGTCGACTGATGGAGTGATCAGCGATATCCGTACAGGCATGAAAGTGAATATCGAATACATGGGACCACTTCCTGAAGGATTTCCGATGGAAGGCCAAGCTGACGTCGTTTCAATCATGAACGATGAACAATCGAAAAAAGAAGCGGATGCTTTATCGGCGTTTATCCAAGGCGAGCAATTGCCGCGTTTGTTGGTGATCGGACAGCCGCTTGTGCGCGACAACAACATTGGCTTCTTGTTCAGCAACATGGAAAACGGTAAGATGTCCGAAGTGAAAATTGACCTTGATACACATGAATATACAATCGGTGGAAAGTAAGAGCAGCTGCGGCTGCTTTTTTTTT
>JBFEIJ010000053.1:0-18935 GCA_041553775.1 Planococcus sp. (in: firmicutes) | reverse complement strand
TGAACAACAGATTGAACGCGCAAAAAAGGCGGATGCGAACACAGTTCCCTCTTTTCGCATCCGCCTTTATATTAGCTTACGCTTTTCTTAAGATTTAGTTCAGTGCCGAGCTCCTCGGGACATAAGTCGACCCAGCTATGTGACAAAGAACGTCACTTCGCTGGTCCGCCTTACGCCGGTCGGAGCTGAACCGGCACTTACGCTTTTCTTATGATTCGTGACGGCGAGTACGTCCTGGACGTCCTCCACCACTTGTGCTGCCTTCACGACGACGGCCTGCGCCAGCGCCTGAACCAGTACGGCTTGAAGATGGACGACCAGATCCAGTTGAACGGCTGCCTTTATAGCCTCCGCCACCGCTGCTGCGTCCGCCTTTGCCTTTGTAGCCTCCGCCACCGCGAGCTGGCAATGGACGTTCTTCCGAAATTGATACTGGAATATCTTCCGGTTCTTTCGTCATTGTTTTAAGAGCTGCTGCAATCAAGTCAACCGCATCATGCTGTTCAAGCATTTGCGTCGCGAAGTCGCGGTAATCGCCAAGATTGTTTTTCTCTGTCATTTCAAGCAATTGTTCCATAGCAACGCGTTTTTGGCCAAGTACAGCTTCGTTCGCAGTTGGCGGAACCAATGCTTCCATTTTTTTCTTCGTTGTACGTTCAACGATGCCCAAGTAGCCCATTTCACGTGGTGTTACGAACGTGACTGCGACTCCTTTTTTACCTGCACGACCAGTACGGCCGATACGGTGAACATAGCTTTCAGGATCTTGTGGAATATCAAAGTTGTATACGTGTGATACGCCTGAGATATCAAGTCCGCGAGCTGCTACGTCAGTTGCAACTAAGATATCGATTTTGCCTGCTTTAAATTGCTTCAAAACTGACATACGTTTAGCTTGGCTTAAGTCACCGTGAATACCTTCAGCAAGGTAGCCGCGGATGTTCAAAGCTTTTGCTAATTCGTCAACACGGCGTTTTGTACGTCCGAAAACGATCGCAAGTTCCGGTTGTTGAACATTCAAAAGACGTGAAAGGAAATCAAATTTTTCGCGCTCTACAGATTTCACGTAGAACTGCTCAATGTTTTCAACAGTCATTTCTTTTGATTTGATTTTAACGATTTCTGGAGTCTTCATGAATTTCTCTGCAATGCGACGGATTGCATCCGGCATAGTTGCTGAGAACAATAATGTCTGGCGAGTATCTGGCACGCTTGACATGATTGTTTGGATATCTTCGATAAAGCCCATGTTCAACATTTCGTCAGCTTCGTCAAGGATCAATGTGTTTACATTGTCCAATTTAAGCGTACGACGGTTGATATGGTCTAATAGACGTCCTGGAGTACCAACGATAATTTGCGGACGGTTTTTAAGTGCACGGATTTGACGGCTAATTTCTTGGCCACCGTATACTGAAAGAATACGTACGTTTTTATCTTGACCCAGTCTGTAAAGTTCTTCTGAAACCTGGATTGCCAATTCGCGTGTTGGTGCGATGATCAATCCTTGAACGTTACCGTCTTTAGTGTCGATTTTTTCAATCAAAGGAATACCGAAAGCTGTAGTTTTACCAGTACCAGTTTGCGCTTGTCCAATGATGTCTTTACCTTCCATACCAAGACGGATAGTTCCCTCTTGAATCGGTGTTGCTTCTTCAAACCCCATGCGTTTTACGGACTTTAAAGTTGTTTCGCTAATATTTAACTCTGAAAATTTTACCAAATGTTTTCAATCTCCTTTTGTCTTCATCTTATTTACAAATGGTGTACATTTTAGATGAAATCGTGACAAAGTCGAGCCTTTATGAGGAAGTTTCACGTCGAAAATCATACTCTGTAGTTTTAAGTCAGAGGGGATGTGTGAACAGAAAAAGCTCGGGCGTTGCCGAGCGGTCTGATCGGCGGGTTTTGATGCCCTATAAGTAGAACAAACCGTTTTGCTCAAAAAAATACTCTTCACAGGGAAGAGTGTTCCAAAAATGTATCCATTGCTTCAAATAGAGTAACACGATTTTCGAGCACTTGCAATCAATACGCAAAGGTTCCAATAATCAGTTTACTCAATCCTTCTTCATAAAAGCCAAAACTTTCACGAACCATTCCTCGCAATCGTCGCTGTAACAAATCATGTGCTTGCCTACTTCTGAGCGAATGATTTGTTTATCATCAGAAGAGATATTGTCGTAAATAAAGTCTGCCGATGACTCTGGCACCACGCCATCCTTCATCCCTTGCACAATGCACACCGGGATGTGAATGAGCTTATAATAAGGCTCCACCAATTTCACGACTTTCAAAAATTCCCGCGTCGACAACATCGGTGTATTGCTGATTTTGTACTGATAGCGCTGATAAAACTCATTTTCCGCCAATTGTCGTTTTGCGGCATCCGACAACGCACCTTTGACTTCTTCTACTATTTGCGGTGGGCTGATGTATTTGGCAGCAGCGCTCAATAACACTAGTCGATCGACTTTATAACGCAGCGCTAAATACATCGCAATCAATCCACCCATTGAAAACCCGACAATCATAATACGATCAGAAGTTTTTTTCAGTTCACGGATAGCGAGTTCCGCTTCCATGAGCCAACTGTCCGCTGAAATATTCTTCAACGCCAATGTATCGCCGTGCCCAGGAAGCGTCGGCACCGAAATGTTCCAATCCGTCTGCTGCTTCAAGAAATCAGCAAACGGCTGAACTTCGTAAGGGCCGCCGGTAAAGCCATGAATGCATAAGACTCCTGTTTTCAATGCGTTCTCCTCCGCTTCAATCCACTGTGAACGGTTCAATAACCTTTTCAAGCGCCATGCCGCGAGACCCTTTGACCAAAATGATGGATTCCGCTGAAGTACGTTCTTTTAAAAATTCAATGATGGGCGCGTAGTCGTTTTCGCTCCAAACGACTTCACCCGAAAACGATTCTGCAAGTTTGTCACGAAGCCATTTCATGCGGGGTCCATAAAGGCATACGCCTGAAATATTGTCTCCGATCAGTTTCGCCAGTTCTTCATGGTATTGCTGTTCTTCGTCGCCAAGTTCCAACATATCGCCCAACACAAGCCATTTATCGTCTTTCATTGTTGTTTCGCGTATGAAATTCAACGCGGCTCCCATTGAAGACGGTGCAGCATTATAAGCGTCGTTAATAAACGTCGCTCCGTTATTCGCTTGAACGATCTGCATGCGCATATCTGTCAGCGCTGCGTTTTGCAACGAGCGGCGAATTTGTTCTTCAGTCAGCCCTGCTTCAAGCGCCACTAGAATTGCAGACAAGGTATTCTTCACTTGATGTTCACCCAATACTGGAATTGTGAACGCTGCATCAATAATGCCGCTGACCAAAAAGCTACTGCCGTTTTCAGTTGCTTTGATATTGGTGACAGCCAATTCGTTGTTTTCACCAAAGCCGAACGACACTGCCTGTGGAAATTCCTCAACATACGGCGTAAGCAAAGGCTCGTCTCCATCGTAAAAGAGCTTGGCGTGACTTTCCATGCCAGCTGTAATTTCAAATTTCGCTTTCGCAATTCCTTCGCGCGAACCGAGGTCTTGTATATGAGCTTCTCCGATATTCGTAATGATGGCATAATCCGGTCGTGCCATTTCAGATAAAAACTCGATTTCGCCAAAGCCACTCATACCCATTTCAAGCACTGCAAATTTCGTATCTTCGTCGAGCGAAAGAATTGTTAACGGCATGCCTAATTCGTTATTGAAATTGCCCTGCGTCTTCTGTACTTTGAAATATGGCTTTAATACACTTGCCACTAAATCTTTCGTCGAAGTTTTACCGTTCGAACCAGTGATGCCGATAACCAATGTCGACAATTCGTTCCGATAAGCCCGCGCCATTTCCTGCAATGCGAGTTTGCAATCATCAACGATCAATAACGGCAGATCTTTTGGTGGATTCGGTTCATCGCGCTGCCAAAGACTCGCAGCGGCCCCTGCTTCGAAAGCTTGACGGACATATTGATGCCCGTTGACATTTTCGCCGCGGAAAGGGACAAATAGATCTCCTGGTTTCAACGTTCTCGTGTTGATGGAAACCCCAGTGACTTCGATGCCTTTAAAATTCGGTTTTATGTGCAGCCATTCGGCTAATTGCTCAATCTTTTTTTTCATATAAAGTCTCCACTCAATCCATTTTTACTTGCAATAGCTGTTTATCATCATAGCGCTCAATCGCCAACTCAATCAGTCGTTCAATCAATTCCGGATAAGGCAGCCCTGTATTTTCCCATAATAACGGGAACATGCTGAAAGGTGTGAACCCTGGCAATGTATTTACTTCGTTAATGAGGATATCGTTATCGGCCGTAAGGAAGAAATCTGCTCGCACGAGTCCTGAACAGTCCAGTATTTTAAAAGCTTTTTTCGCATCTTCCACTAATGCTGCGTACACATTTTCTGGCAGTTCCGCAGGAATAATCATTGCCGTATTTCCATCTTTGTATTTCGCTTGGTAATCATAGAAAGCTTTCAGCGGCTTGATTTCGCCTGCCACCGAGCATTCAGGTAGATCGTTTCCAAGAACGCCGATTTCAATTTCGCGCGCCACTACGCCTTGTTCCACGACAATTTTGCGGTCAAACTTCAACGCCTCTTCTACCGCTGCAACCAATTCTTCTTTATTTTCCGCTTTGCTGATGCCGACGCTTGAGCCAAGGTTTGCCGGTTTTACAAAGACCGGCCATTGCAATTCGGCGGCAATCCGTTCAACTAACGCTTCTTGATCCCGCTTCCATTCACTGCGGATAAAATAAGCATATGGCGTTTGTTTCAATCCTGCGATTTCAAACAATTGCTTCATGACTACTTTATCCATACCCGCTGACGAAGCTAATACACCATTACCGACATATGGCAAATTCATCACTTCTAGCAAACCTTGAACCGTACCATCTTCACCATTCGGCCCGTGCAGCAATGGCAGAATCACATCCATGCTTTGTCCGCTTTCCGATGGCAAAAAGCCTGAAATGTCATTGGGTTTTGCTGTATCGTTGCCAATTTGCAGCTGTTCGATCGTATCGACCGGCCCTGTAAGCATCTGCCCTTTTCTCCATTCGCCTTCATGCGTAATGTAAATCGGGTATACTTCATATTTCTCGAAATTCAATGCTTGTGTAGCTGCACGGGCAGTAGAAAGTGATACTTCATGCTCCGCCGACTTGCCTCCATATAATAAACCGATTTTTTTCTTCATCAGTAAACCTCCGCTATCGTCCAATTTTTGAGCAATTTGATGCTTTCACTCTGAATTGCTTTTACATAATGCTTAGTTTATCACGAACAGTGAAGGACGAAAAATATTTTCCGGCCAGCCACAAAAAAAGCAATGCTCAAAACCAAGCATTACTTCCACTGTTTCAATTTGCGATCAAAGACGATTTTTCGATCGACGTCTTGTTTGATATACCCTTGAATATCCGACCAAAACTCATCGAGAAATGAAATTTCATCTACTGAACGGATATGCAATTCAACGGTATTCTTCGTTTTCTCCGGGTCGGCAAGTGAAATCAACACACCTTCACGGTAATCATTTTTTAATGCACTAAGAAGTTCCAGCGGCAATTCCGGGATTAAGTCCTTTGATTTGCGGCGCCAAAAATTTTGACCGCTCGTTTCTCTACGGATCAATTGGGTGAAATAATTGCCTACCAATTCGTTCAGCCGTTCCATATGACGGAAATAAATTTTCGTCGTCTGTTCTTCTTCACTTGAAAGATAGACGAACTCATTTTGCAAAGTCGTATAAAACGGCGGCCGCACCGCCTCTTTTTTATGGCCAATATAAAGCAATTCAGCTTGTTCTTGAGGTGTCAGCGAATTCAGCTGCTTTTCACTCTTAAAATCAATCCAGCAAAACTCACTTTTTTTATTGCCTAACGCTTTGCGCAATTGCGAGAATTCTTCCTGCGCGACAAACTCAAGATATGTATGCATATTGAA
This sequence comes from Planococcus sp. (in: firmicutes), assembly GCA_041553775.1. Classification (GTDB taxonomy): domain Bacteria; phylum Bacillota; class Bacilli; order Bacillales_A; family Planococcaceae; genus Planococcus. The sequence continues at coordinate 12,974 of JBFEIJ010000053.1, read as the reverse complement.
AGACGCATCATCATAACTATGTTTCAACAGCAAGAGGTTCTTCGGCATTTTCATCGAGTCCAGAAAATGAGCAAAAGTAAGACCGCTGAAGATGGCGAACCGATCGGCATCGTTCAAATAAATATATAAATGCTGTATATAATAGTCCGCGTTCAACGGTTTTTTGACCATGCTACCCACTCCAATCTCCTTTTTTCATTATACGACCAATCTTTTGAAATATGAAACATCCTAGCTCTATTTTCGTTATTACTTTTGGTATGGGCATATTTTCTGCGAATGCGCTATACTATTAACCGACTCTCAATCTATATAAAGTACAGGTGAACTCAGATGCAAACAAACAAGAGCATTGCTGATCGCATTGATTGGTCGCTCGCTTTTATCTTATTCCTTTTCTTTGTGGTCAGTTTGATCGCAATTTCTTCTGCTCAGACATCCGGACAATATTTAACGAATTTCGTACCACGCCAAGGCATTTTCTACGTCATTTCCATTTGCATGATCGGCGTGTTGATGTATTTTGATTCAGAGCAATTTAAAAAAATGGCTTATTATTTATACGCTTTCGGCATTTTCATCCTTATTGTGCTGATGGTTGCTCCTGACGGCGTCGGCCAAATCGCCGAACCGGTAAACGGTGCAAAAGCTTGGTTCCATTTGCCTTTTTTCAACCTTCAACCGGCCGAATTCATGAAAACCTTCTATATACTCGCGTTGGCGAAGATGATTTCCTCCCACCACGAAAAACACCCGTTGAAAACAATTCAAACGGATTTTCTATTGCTCGGAAAAATCGCATTGACACTGAGCATCCCACTCGGTTTCATCTTGCTGCAACCCGATTTAGGGACAGCGCTCGTTTTCATCGCCATCACGCTTGCGTTGACGGTCGTTTCTGGCATCTCTTGGAAGATTATCGCGCCAAGTTTTGGCGGCGTCGCCATCCTCGGCAGTACGCTTTTATGGATGGCCGTCAATATGCAGGATTTTTTGTCCGATAATTTCGGGTTGAAACCGTATATGTTCGAACGGATTTATACATGGCTTGACCCTTACGCTTACGCAGATTCGGGCGGTTATAACTTGATCGCCGCTATGAACGCCATCGGTTCCGGTGAAGTGTTCGGTAAAGGCTATCAAGGCCGTCAAGTTTATGTGCCTGAAAATCACACCGATTTCATCTTCACTGTCATTTCAGAAGACTTCGGCTTTGTTGGCGCCAGCGCTGTCATCATCCTGTTTTTCATGCTCATCTATCATTTGACGAAAATCACATTGCAATTAAAAGATGTTTTCAGTACGTACGTCTGTGCAGGCATCATCGCCATGATCACATTCCATGTATTCCAAAACATCGGCATGACCATTCAATTATTGCCGATCACCGGTATTCCGCTTCCGTTTATCAGTTATGGAGGAAGCTCGCTCATTGGGAATATGCTCGCTCTCGGCATCGTCTTCAGCATGAAATTCCATCACCGTACTTATATGTTCGGCAGTGATAAAGAAGAAAACTAAAAAAATTCCGGCGCTGTGTGCGCCGGAATTTTTTTACGGTTTTACTGAACTTGCGGATTTTGCGGTAATGCTAGCGCCTTCAATAATTCCACACGTGATTTTGTGATTTTAGCTTGGATTCCCAGTTTCGATAAATTTGAAACGATTTTGCGAACTTCTACGTCTTTCGCCATCCAGATCACCTCTTCATCTTGTTTATATTAGTTATAACGTTTTTACGCGGTGTTTAGATTCATATGTAACAGTTAAATATTTGACTTTTCTGTGTCTATGTATATAATACCATCATTTCAAGCTTTTAAACTTTTCATTTTGATGACATTGTGAAGAAATTGTTAATTGTTTTATTTTTCGCCTTGCAAATGATAGGATGTAGACAGAAATATACATTGTCATTTTTAAAATGAAGGAGGAATAAATGATGCCAGAACAAATTACATTGCCGGTCAGCGGCATGACCTGTCAGCATTGTGTAGTGCGCGTTGAGAAAAACGTTTCTGCACTTGAAGGCGTTGATAAAGTGGACGTTTCTTTGCAACATGCTACAGTCGATGTCGTTTACGATAAATCGACGGTTTCTGAAGCTCAAATTACCGAAGCGATCGAAGACGCCGGTTATGACGTGGAATCTCCAAAAGCATAGTGGATAACGAATAACTTGAAGCGCATCGGATTGAGCCGATGCGTTTTTTGTATGGTCTTTACCGCCCCAACTTTATTTGTTGTTCTCTTAAAACAAAGGTAAAATGAACGCATAGCCTTTTCAGAAAGCAGGAATTATACATATGAAAAAAACGATTTTATTGTTGATGTCGGTCCAGTTCTTTGTGTACTTGGGTTTCGGCATCATTATCCCGATTCTTCCGGAAGTCATCGTACAACAGGGATATGGAGAAATCCACGTCGGTGGCTTGATCACCATTTACGCATTAGCCTCCTTTTTCACCGCACCTTTATGGGGGCGTCTATCTGATAACACCGGACGCAAATCCCTTATTTTAATCGGTTTGGCCGGTTTCAGTTTAAGCTTTTTCTTGTTCTCGCTATTTCTGGATAATTTAATACTGCTGTATGCTTCACGCATTATCGGCGGATTGTTTTCCGGCGCACTTTATACGGCAGTTACCGGCTTCGTGGCCGACATCACTAGCGATGAAGACCGCAACAAGTATATGGGCCTGCTCGGCATGTCTATCGGACTCGGCTTCATCTTTGGTCCGGCCATTGGCGGATTGCTTGGCTCAATTTCGTTATCGCTGCCGTTTACATCGTCTGCGATTTTGGTGTTGTTGCTGATGGGATATGCAGCGCTGGTGTTGAAAGAACCAGCGCGTCAAGGAGATGCTGTTAAACGGAAATTGATGCCAAAAGGCGCACGCACGCTTTGGCAATACCGAATCCGTTATTTATTCTTGTTTTCATTTTTAGTAACCTTTTTACTGGCGGGGCTGGAATCGACGTTTCAATTATTCCAAATCGATCAAATTCGCATCACTCCGTTGCAACTCGGTTATTTGTTTATAGTCAGCGGCTTGGTAGATGCCACTATTCAAGGCGGTGTTGTGCGCCGCATCAAAGACGGCAAGGAAACACAATGGATAGTCGGCGCACAACTCGTAACAGCGGCCGGTCTTTTCCTCTTGCCATTTACGACAAGCCTCGTGTTTGCAGGCGTAGCGTTGAGCATCTTTACCGCCGGCAATGCATTGGCACGGACTGCGATTGTGTCGTTGACTTCTAAGGAATCTGGCGGCAAATACGGAACTGCTGCAGGCGTAGCGTATTCAATGGATAATATGGGGCGCATCATCGGGCCGTTGTTCTTCACTTGGCTGCTGACGATGCAATCAGGTGCTATCTATTATTTATCCGGAACGCTGGCAGTACTGGCCATCATTCTAATTGTGCTCTTTAGAAAATCCACCCACTCTTTGCGGGTGATTGAAAACAATTAAACCGCAATTCCAGTTGGCGTTCGTACAACACACAAATAAAGAAGGACAGGGAAATCGTCGATTTCCCTGTCCTTCTTTTTGTTTCGATTCAATTTTAATAAGGCGTTCCACCGTTAATATGGAGCACTTGCCCCGTTACATACGATGAATCATCTGAAGCCAAATACACAAACCCTGGTGCGAGTTCGTCCGGCTGACCTGGACGGCCGAGTGGTGTACTTTGGCCAAACTTCGCGACTTTATCCGCCGCAAACGAAGCGGGGATGAGCGGCGTCCAAATCGGCCCTGGTGCAACCCCATTCACCCGAATGCCTTCTTTCGCAAGCGATCCCGATAATGCACGCGTGAAGGACAAAATCGCCCCTTTGGTAGACGAATAATCGATCAGTTCCGGCATGCCTTGGAACGCCGTGATGGAAGTCGTATTAATGATTGAACTTCCCGGTTTCAAATGATCGAGTGCTGCTTTCGTCAAGTGGAACATGCCGAATACATTGGTCCGGAATGTCCGCTCTAATTGCTCGGCCGAAATATCTTTCAGCGATTCTTGTATATGCTGTTCCGCCGCGTTATTAACCAGAATATCCAGTTTGCCGAATTCGTCCATCACTTTCTGGACAGATTGTTGGCAGAAACTTTCGTCGCCAATATCGCCCGCAATCAGCAGACAGCGACGCCCTTCTTGTTCAACTAATTTCTTGGTTTCTTCCGCATCTTCGTGTTCATCCAAATACATGACGGCCACATCCGCTCCTTCTTTTGCGAATGCAACAGAAACTGCGCGACCGATGCCGCTGTCTCCTCCAGTGACCAACGCCGTCTTGTCCGGAAGACGATGCGCTTTGCCTGCTAAATTTTGTTTAAAGTCCGGACGCGGTTCCATTTCACTTTCAAATCCCGGTTGGCGGTCTTGATGCTGAGGCGGCAATTTCGTAATCTTGTCTTTCTCCATTGTCCGATTCACCCTTCCGATTTTTACTGTCTCTGAAATTTTCCCTTGCATCTTTGAATTTAAACATCGTTATAAAAAGATCCCCATCGCTTCCAAATAGGCAATGGGGATGATCGATTCAAATACTTTGCTTTTTCTCCAGTCTGGATCCAAGTTCCGGATAAGCTTCTCTGATGATCTCGGGGCGAATCATCCAAGCGACTAGCCCAATTAAACAAAGACTGCTTCCAAGGACAACGTATTCTGCAGGGACTTTGTCATACAGCAAACCGAATAATAAATAGCCTAAAGGCATCATCGCCATCGCCATCGATTCAAGAATACCGAAGACACGGCCCCGGTATTCTTCTACAACATCTTTTTGCATCATGACACCAATGGGCGTATTCACGAACACATTTGAAATGCCGAATGCAAACATCAGCCCAATGAAATAGATTACATTCGCTCCATACGACATCTCCCATATCAATGGCAATGCAAGCCCCGCCAAAATGAGCGACATGGCGAATAAGGCACGTTTTGAAAACAAAAGCGGATAGGAGACTTCTTTACGCAGCGAGAAATAGATCGAAGCGAGCAGCATCCCGACCGCGACCATCGCCTCGATCAACCCAAAATGCGCCGCTTCTACTTTCATTTGCTGAACAGCGATAAACGGCAAGCCGATCATCAATGCAGAAAAAAAGAAATTCAATCCAATAGCCGTGCTAATAATTACCATAATCACACGATTCGTCTTTAAGTACGCGAAACCTTCTTTCATACTTTGCAGCATTGAAGTTTTATCATTCCTTGAAAATCCCGCTTTGGTGCTGAATAATTTAAAGTCCATCGTCGCCTCAAGCAATAGCGCAAGCAAATAACCCGCAATTTGAATAATCAAGAAAACATTCATGGAAACGAAACCGAATAACATACCTCCGACTACAGGTCCGCCAATGGCCGCAATCGATAACGCCGACTGGTTAAATCCAATCGCTTTTTGAATGCGATCCGGATCGATTAAATTGGCGATTGAAGCGGAAAACGTAACACTGGCAAACATGGAACTAATCGATAATAACGCAGTGGTTGTATAAATGGCTGGAAGAGACAATCCTTCCGCTGCACTGTAAAAAAGCAATGCGCCCACCGCTAACGCACTTGCGAATTGGGCGACAAGTACAATCATTTTCTTGGAATACTTGTCTGCTGCATAACCCGCAAACGGTGCAAGCAAGGTTCTTGGCAAAATGCTGAAAATCAAATTGACGGCAAAACTCGCGGCGGAACCCGTTAACGCTAAGACGTATAAACTGATGCCAAACGTGTATACACTATTGCCAAACGTTGAAATGATCTTGCTAATCGTGAACGTGTAAAGGTGATACGTCGCTTTGCGGAAAGCTGCTGTTGAAGCCATTTTTTCATCCCCTTACGATAAGTTTAATTTAATTAAACAAAATATATCATACTCAAACTAGCAAAACAAGTAAAAGTTTAATATAATTAAACTATTCTAAAAGAGGTGAACATATGGAAACTTTGGGACAACGCATCCGAAGATTGCGAAAAGCGAAAGGGTTGACGTTGCAGGCATTGGCAGGAGATACGATGACTAAAGGCATGCTCAGTTTAATTGAAAACAATAAGGCTAATCCTTCTATGGAAAGTTTGTCGTACATCGCTGAACAATTGGAAGTTGACCGCAACGAACTGTTGGCGCAAGTGCCGACTGCTGAACTGCGCAAATTGCTGCAAGACGTTGAAAAACTATATAAAGAAAAACTCCAGGATTTGAATGATTTCACACCGATCATCGAAAAAATTGCCCCTTACGCAGACAAGTTGCCGTATCGCTACGAATCCGCTCGGCTTCTCGAAATCTATAGCCGCTGTCAGTACTACGCAAAAATGCCCGATTGGCAACAGGCGTTGGAAAAATCGGAAGAAATGTACGAAGGCTTGCACCTCGTCAACAATATCGCTGACGTTCATATGTTCCGCGCAATGATGAAATTCAACGAACATCATTACGAAGCGGCTTTAGAAATGCTGCAAGCATCTCGCCTTTCGTTCGATCACCGGAACGCCGTACTTGATCCGCTGAAAAAGCTCGATTTTGATTTTCATGAAGCGGTTTTGTATTTTGCCATCGGTGCAGACCAAGAAGCTGTCCGTCTAATGAATGAAGCGATCGAATATTCGAAGGAACACCAAATTTTCTACCGCATTAACGACCTTTATCGTGTCATGGGCTTCCATGCAATTTTGACCGGCAATCACGAAAAACAAGCTTATTATGTTCACAAACTCCGATTGTTCGCTGAGTTCTCGGACGATGAAAAAATCGAGACAACATTGGACCTATTGGAAGCTCATAATTTGAATTCGTTTATGCATGATTATGCCCAAGCGGAAAAATTGATTGACCGGAACCTTGAAAAAGACAAAGATGGCGACCATCATCAATTTTATCTCGAGAAAGGGAAAGCTCTTTACGGTCTAGGCAAATTTGACGAAGCACTAGTTTGGCTAATGCGTCATCGAACTGCTGATTTCCTGCACCACCCTTACGACTTATCGATGAACTACGAAAAAGATGCTTACATGGCTTTGATTTACGAACAACAAGGCGAGCATCAACTAGCAGTTCAGCATGCGACCCTGGCGAAGAACTTAATCGAGCCAATGCTCGACTTGCCGTATAAAACATTCATCATGAATGTCTACAAGAAAATCGTCCAATAGAAAAGGCCTTCGCGATGTGCGAAGGCCTTTTCTTAATTTGCTGTACTATAGCTGCTTAAACACTTCATCTATTTGATACAGATCTAAATCGATATCGAGTGGCATGCCCATTGCTAATTTAGCCAGTTCACGCCCTAGAAAAGGACCCGCGGTCAGTCCGGACGCACCGAGGCCGTTCGCTGCATATACATTGGAATGTCCCGGCACTCTGCCGATAAACGGCAACGCGCTCGTCGTTGCCGGCCGGAATCCAGTTGCTGCTCCTGCCAATTCACAAGAGGCCAAACCTGGAGCGGCGTCGATCGTTTTATCGAGAATGTGATGGATGCCTCCAGCCGTCAGTTTCGAATCAAATCCCGCACCATTTTCATGAGTCGCTCCTGCAACAATTCGGCCGTCTTCAAAAGGCACAATGTATTGGCCGAAAGGCACCATTGCAACCGGCCAAGAACCGGTTTTTTGATCGCCGCTTTGCAAATGCAAAATCTGTGCTTTTTGAGGAACAATGTCCAGTTCTAAACCAAGCGGCTTGAATAACTCCGAAGCCCACGCTCCTCCTGTAGAAACAATGCTGTCTGCATAAAATGTTCCACTTTCTGTTTGCACGCCCGTCACCCCGTTTTCCGACATAACCAACGAAGCATTGCCCGTAACCCTTTTCGCACCCAACTTCACTGCTGCTCGAATTAACGCATCACGAATAGAGCTTCCATCGACTCGCGCTGCACCACTAACGTAGAGAGATCCGTAACGCTCCGTCGCATAAGGAAACAATGCACGCGTTTCCTCCGCTGTGAGCCGCTTCACTTCTCCCATTTCAGGCGCATCTTCCAATCGCTCCATCGCTTTCGCTTCCATCTTGTCGAGCTTGCTATCTTCATGGATGCTGACAATGCCAACTTGCTTATAGCCCGTTTCTGTTTCGCCGAGCTCTTCTAGCTCTCGAACCATTTCCGGGTAATACGCCGCTCCACCCTTTGCAAGACCATACCAAGCCTGATTACGCCTTTGCGAAATCCACGGGCAGACGATTCCTGCTGCTGCCCCTGTCGCCTGCCCCGCATCGCCACGGTCAATTAATGTAACATCTGCCCCTGATTTTGCTGCGTAATAGGCAGCGGACGCTCCTAATATTCCGGATCCGATAATGATGAGTGATTGCATGTATACACCTATTCCTTTAAAGTCTTTGCCTTCAGTTTACTGGAGAATGCATTCATACTCAAACGCATCGCGCTAGACGTAAAGCGTTGCATTCAACTATTTGATTTTCACACCAGACATTAATGAGTTCTTTCAACGCATCATAAAAATTTCTCAAAGATTACAACACAGCCAATTAACACCAATTCGAAAGCCTTTCTCTCTACAACATTCAAATATTTTTCTTAAAAAACATATATTTCTGAAAACTTTAATAAAAATATGTTTAGCGTCGCGAAGTAAAGGGAATAATATTAACCCAGTCTCCGTTATCACGCGAAACTGAGTTTTTTTTGAATGGAGATGAACTCAATGAATAAAAAAGCGTTATTTATTTCTGATCACGGCGATCCGCTTGCCAAACTTGGCGGCAAACAAGCCGGCGGTCAAAACAATTACGTAAAACAATTGGCATTGGCGCTTGAAGACAAAGGTTGGCAGATAGATGTCGTGACCCATTGGTCCGATGCAGCAGCTCCTCAAATCGAAGAATTTGGCACCGCTTGCCGCGTAATCCGTGTAGAGGCTGGACATAAAGGATTTGTCTCAAAAGATGAAATGAATACAATGCTCCCTGATTTTTATAAAGACATGAAAAATACATTAGCTCTCGAAAGTTATGATGTGGTTCACACCCATTATTGGCTATCCGGTTTAATCGGCAAAAAGCTTAAAGAAGAATTCAACTTGCCATTCGTCCATACATCTCATTCACTTGGCTGGGCGAAAGCGAAAGCGACAGGCATTAAAGACACGCGCCGTATTAAAGCGGAGCGGGCGATTTTAAAAGCAGCTAATCAGATCATCGCAACTACAAAAAACGAAAAACAATTAATAGAAGACAAAATTGGCTCTCATTCTCCTATTAAAGTGATTTCTATCGGCGTGGATCAAGCATTCAAAGTGCGAGGAATCCGTACCCATCTTAGAAAAAGCGCTGGTTATGAGACGCCCCTTTTTGTATTTGCAGGACGCCTTGAAGAAACGAAAGGCATTTTCACGCTTTTGGAAGCTTTCCAATTGCTCGTAAAGAAAAACGCACCCAATTTCACTCCTCGCTTGCTCATTGCAGGTGGCGAAGAAGACGCCATCGACCCACTGACAAAATTGCCATTGGACGATCATTTACGCAAGTCATTAACAGGCATCGAAGAATACGTTGAATTTCTTGGTCCTCAATCACAAGATGAACTAGCCATGCTGTTCAATATCGCAACAGCCACCATCGTACCGAGTTATTATGAATCATTCGGCATGGTCGCTGCAGAAGCTCAGGCATGTGGCAGTCCTGTCATCGCATCTGATGTTGGCGGTTTAAAAAACGTCGTCCAGGATGGTGTGACCGGCTTACTTGTAGAAACGAAGAACGAAATCGATTTGGCGATTGCCATGGAAGTTTTATCCGTCAATCATTTATTGGCAGAACGATTGAGCCGCCAAGCGGTTCGCATTGCAAAAAAAGATTTCGATTGGGTTTCAATCTCCAATCGCATCAATTCCATGTATGAGGTGACAATTCGTGCACAAAACAAAACATATATTAGCGACAGACCTGGACGGGACGCTAGTTGGTGATCCCCAAGGGCTTCAACAGCTATTACATTTCTATCAGCAACAAACATTCGACATCACATTGATTTACATCACCGGGCGCTATTATGATTCTGCCCTATCTTTGATTCACCAAGAAGGATTGCCGATTCCGGACCTATTGGTTACAGATGTCGGCACTAGCATCTATAGTGGAGACCAATTGGCCATGGACCTTGAATGGGCCGAATTGATGCAGGTGGATTGGATGCCAGAAAAAATCGAAGCGATCGCGGCTTCTGTAAATGGCATGACAAAACAACCGCTGCCATTGGAAAATCGACGTTCGTACTTTGTCGAGGATCCACAGCCGGTCGAAGAATTGAAAAATAAATTAACACGTCATGATGTACCACATAAACTTATTTTCAGCGGCGGCCGCGATGTCGATGTGTTGCCCCCGGGCAGCGGCAAAGGACAAGCGCTCGAATATATCTTGAAGAAATACGATTTTGAAAACGCCAAACTTTTAGTAGCCGGCGACTCAGGAAATGATTTGGAAATGTTGACGCTCGGCTTTCCTTCCGTCATAGTCGGCAATGCTCAACCCGAACTTCTTGAAAGTCCGGAACATCCTTACATTTTCCGTGCTACCCGTTCTTGTGCAGGCGGCATTCACGAAGCTTGGCTGCATTTCCACGGCGAATAACCTTCCTAGGCCGAAATTGGCTTCGGAAGGTTTTTTATACGTCCAAGTTCCCTCAATCCGAGTATTTATTTGTTTTTTTATATAATTCGTTTATATTTAGTAGAAAGGCAGTTTCGGATTTTACCGCTAGATTTTTCGAATCCCCTTACATACCAAGCTTAGATTCTGCCATGAACAGGAGGAAATTGAGATGAGTAAAACCGCGAATTTGCAAAAAGAGTCCATGGTCATGCTGAAAGAAACAAGCCGGACTTTTTTCATCCCAATAAATTTTTTAGAACCTACATTAAAAAAAGCTGTTGCCTCTGCCTATTTATGCATGCGGGCGATTGATGAAATTGAAGACCACCCGGATCTCGAAGACGGTGCAAAGCAGCGTTTGCTATTAGAAATCAGCACGATGCTTCATACTACATTCGACCGGGATGCATATCAAGCCCTAATTCAACCTTACCTTCATCTTTTACCACCGGTATCGCAGCGACTCGCCGACTGGATCAGCGTTTGCCCGCCGGAAATTGTTGAAAAAGTCAAAGATTCGACAGCGGTGATGGCTGCTGGAATGGCGAAATGGGTTGAAAAGAAATGGATCATCGAAACGAAAGAAGATTTAGACGATTACACGTATTATGTAGCCGGTCTTGTCGGTACGATGTTGTCCGATTTATGGAAATGGTATGACAATACCGATACGGACCCGGAACTTGCCATTGGCTTTGGGCGTGGCTTACAGGCCGTCAACATGCTTCGCAATTTTGACGAAGATTTAGAGCGCGGCGTGTCATTTGTTCCAAAAGGCTGGACGCGTGACGATATGTACCAATATGCAAACGAGCACTTGGCCCAGGCCGACCTTTACGTCAAACCGATCAAGAACAAGCGCATTCTAATGTTCTGCAAAGTTCCACTTGCCCTTGCTCATAGTACTTTAAGAGCGTTAAAATCCGGCAAAGAAAAAATGTCCCGACAGGAAGTCGAGAACATCGTCGACCAATTAAAGCAAGAAGAGCAAATAAATTAACGATCAAACGCATTCAATTCAGTTGAATGCGTTTTTTTATGGATGACTTGCGCGAAAAACTATTATTGGTATTGATTTAAAGCAGGAAAAACTCCACATCTATTTGCATAATTTTTTCATCAATCCATTCGAATAGTCTATACTGAACAATATAGAAGCTATTTACCGTTATCGGAGGGAAATCATGACTGTATCCATCATCGGTGTATTGACCGCAGCAATTTTCATCATCAACGTTTTTCTAGCTGCCGCTCTCGTTTTTCTTGAGCGACGCGACGCTACATCAACTTGGGCTTGGATTCTCGTATTGTTCTTCATTCCCATTTTCGGCTTTTTTATCTATTTATTGTTAGGGAGAAAACTACGTAAAAAAACCCTTTTCAAATGGGAAGGCCGTTCGCGTGTCGGAATCGAGTCATTGATCACCCATCAAATGGAGGCTTTACACGAGGCCAAATTTGTCTTTAAAGATCCAGACGTGCGCCATTATAAAGATATGGTTTATTTGCACCTGCGAAACAACGGCGCCGTATTAACACAAGATAATGATATGCAAATTTTTAATGATGGCCATGAAAAGTTTGATTCCCTGATTCGCGATATTGAAAGCGCGAAAGACCATATTCATATGCAGTATTATATATTCCGTTTAGATGAGCTCGGAACACGCGTTTTGGACGCTTTGACCAAAAAGGCGACTGAAGGCGTTAAAGTTCGCCTTCTTTATGACGATATGGGTTCACGCAGTTTGAGAAAACGTCATTTCAAAGAATTTATAAAGGCAGGAGGCGAAGTTGAAACCTTCTTTCCTTCTATTTGGCCGCTGATCAATCCGCGGCTGAATTATCGAAATCACCGAAAAATCGTCGTGATTGATGGTCGGATCGGTTATATCGGTGGTTTTAATGTCGGCGATGAATACTTGGGATTGCACCGGAAATTCGGCTATTGGCGCGATACCCATTTGCGCATTGAAGGAAGTGCGTTACATCCATTGCAGACCCGCTTTATCCTGGATTGGAATCAAGCCTCTTCCACTCATGATATCGAATACGATGAGGCATACTTCCCTGCCATTCCAGCTAAAGGAAATACGACCATGCAAATTGTCTCTAGTGGACCGGACGAAGAATGGGAACAAATTAAGGACGGCTATTTAAAGCTCATCAATATGGCGAAAGATTGCATTTACATTCAGACACCTTATTTCATACCTGATCCAAGCTTCTATGACGCTATCCGAATCGCCACATTGTCAGGTATCGACGTGCGCATCATGATTCCGAATAAACCCGATCACCCTTTCGTTTATTGGGCGACTTACTCCTATGTTGGTCAATTGCTAAAAGC
>JBFEIJ010000052.1:0-19482 GCA_041553775.1 Planococcus sp. (in: firmicutes) | reverse complement strand
GCAAGCAGAACATCACGCTGTTCGGTTTGCCGCTCGGCAGCTTAACCATCACTGAACGTCAATTGGACAATGGCAACACGATCGTATTCGAACATCTTGAAAACAGCAGTTGGCTGCCATTCGTCGTTTCCATCAATACGACCGGAATCGAAGGGGCCGATGTGCGCTCTTGGAATCCGGACCCGATCATTCCAACGACAGACGCCGAATACGGAAAAGACCTAACGACTAACCCATTCGGCGTACTTGCCAGTGGACCTATGGAAATTCTTCAAAGTAATGTGTTCATCTACAGGGATTTAACACTTGGAAATGGTGAATTGGTCAAAGAATTGCGTCATGAAATAAAAGATTTGACGATTGAAGAAAACCGTCTCTTAAAAGGCTATTGGCTCCCACCTAAACATCAGGCAGACAGCTGGTTTATGTTAGCGCCTGAACCCTTTTTCAGCTCTTCGCAAGACGAAGAAGCCTGGGTATCCTACGCTGCGAAAAATCCGCAACAACGCTTGAACTGGCTCACTCCAGAAGGTCCAGTAGTGAAAATGGCGCTAACTGAAGATTTGCGGACTGAATTAGCCTTCCAGGTTGCCAAAGAAGACATTGCCTCAACAATAGCTGAGCAATGGCAAGCGAAATCACCTGCAGTTTATTTCGAAAGCATCTTACAGAACGCTGAAGCACACAATTAGCAAAAGCACTTCCCCGCCAAAGTGATAATGTTTGGCGGGTTTTGTGTTGCTTGTTTCGCCATTAATAGAAGCGTTTATCGCCATCCTACTCAAGTAAAGGTGGTCTATTATAAGCGTTGTAACTTTATTAATAACAGAATAATCAGTATAATATAAGTGATAAACAGCTGTCTTCCTTCTTGTGCAACCACTATTATTTTTGTGGAAAGGAGGTCTTTCCCATGGCAAAAAACAAAATCAATCCACAAGAGACACCACGGGAAATCGAAGAAGATTATTATGCTGCTCAGAACATGATCGGCGAAGGCGCACCGGACAACATCAACTTAAAAGAAGACGACGCACCTCTGGAAATCAAAAAAGAAGAGCAGCAAGCGAAAAAACTTCAATAGCTAACGCTTGTGTCACCGCCGCATACAGGCGGTGTTTTTTTGAATAAAAATCCCCGTTAAAGCAAATGGCTTTAACGGGGATTTTGCACTTACTTCATCATATCGCCAAGTAAACGGTAAGAATGCAGGCGGTCTTCATGATGGAAAATTTGTGAATTGACAATAACTTCGTTTGCTCGAGTTTTAGAGATGAAATTGTGCAATTTTTCACTTACGACATCCGGTGTTCCTACAATTGTCGATTCCGAAGCCAATTTTTCTTTGAATATGGCTATTTCACGTGGTGTCCATACTTCTTCTAATTGATCGATCGGCGGTTGGAAATGCGTCGGCATGCCTCTCATCAATGCGAACATTTGCTGCTGACTGGAAGTCGCAAGCCATTCGGCACGCTCTTGCGTATCTGCTGCAATCACATTGACCCCAACCATCGCGTATGGGGCTTCTAAAGCCGCTGATGGCTTAAAATGCTGGTGGTACAACTGCATCGCTTGCATCGTGTAATCTGGTGCGAAATGGCTTGCAAATGAAAACGGCAATCCTTTGATGGCTGCCAGTTGTGCACTAAAGCCACTGGACCCCAGAAGCCACAACGGTACATTTAGCCCAGTTCCAGGGAATGCTTGGACATTTCCTTTCGGCTTTTCAGAAAAATAGTTTTGCAATTCTTCCACTTGCTGCGGAAACTCATCTCCACTGCTGTGCAACGTACGTCGAAGTGCATATGCAGTCGCTTGGTCACTGCCAGGAGCGCGCCCTAAACCAAGATCGATGCGACCGGGAAATAGCGACTCAAGCGTGCCGAATTGTTCTGCGATTACAAGCGGTGCATGGTTCGGCAACATGACACCACCAGACCCTACACGAATCCGTTTTGTGTTTCCAGCAATATGGCCGATTAATACTGACGTCGCTGAACTTCCAATCCCAGGCATATTATGGTGCTCAGCCAACCAAAGACGGTTAAAACCCAATTCCTCTACTTGCTGTGCCAATTCGACACTATTTTTAAATGATTGGCTTGCATCACTGCCAGCATTGACAGGCGCCAAATCCAAGACGGACAATGGAATATTTTCAAATGTTTTAATGGTCATCTTTCATCACTCCTCACGTTTAACAGTGTAGCGGTATTTTTTCATTTCTACACGTTTCCTGCTCTACATATCCGCAGTTCCATTTTCTTAAGCATCTCTCGATAAATTTTCACATAATTACAACTTTTCCTTGTATTATTAATCGCGCTGTATTAAAGTAATGGTTATTAAAAGTTGCAAAAGATAAATATATAAACTGAATTAATGATGAGTCTTATTGAAAATCGCTCCGGTCGCTTTGGGCATAGCTCTCGCAATGAGCCGAGAAGAACACGCGTCTCATTACTTCGCTTAGCCCTTTGACGCGCCTCCGCTAAGATATCTCTCGATATGGAGCAAAACAGCGGAGACGCCTGCGGGGCAGCGAAGCGACGAGACAGCCGAGACCCCGCAAGCAGCGAAGCGGATGAGGAGGCTTGGCGCTCGCCCGCGGCAAGCATAGTTGTTTTGCGAAATATCGATTATGAATATTTTCAAGTTCAATTTATATTACAGCCATTTATTCAATAAACACCTACAAATTTCATATAGTATTTCTTATCTAGAGAGACGGAGGGATTTGGCCCTGTGAAGTCTCAGCAACCAGCCCTTCTGGCCACGGTGCTAATTCCAATAAGCTTCGGCTTAACAGATGAGAAGAATGTGTTCCCAAACAGGGGCTTTCTTCTTTTATTAGAAGAAAGCCCCTGTTTTCATTTTGAAAGGATGATTCTCATGACAAAATTCAGCATCGACACCCAATTAGTCCAATTAGGAAACAGAACCGACAAAAAAACTGGCGCTGTCAGCACCCCCATCTATTTATCGACCGCTTATGAACACGAGGGACTTGGCAAATCGACAGGCTATGATTATACACGCACGAAAAACCCGACGCGGTCTGTTTTAGAAGAAGGCATTGCTGCTCTCGAACACGCGGATGCAGGGTTTGCTTGCAGTTCAGGAATGGCAGCAATCCAATTGACGTTATCGCTGTTCCGTCCAGGCGATGAATTGCTCGTGCCTGAAGATGTGTACGGCGGCACTTACCGGCTCCTTGAGCATTATGCTAATTTTTACAATATCCGAACCGTCTATGCGGATTTCAATAACATCAGCCAGATTGAACAATCCATTACAGAGAATACAAAAGCATTTTTCATTGAAACACCGACCAATCCGTTAATGCAGGAAATTGATCTCGCTGCTTACGGGAAGCTCGCGAAAAAACACGGACTTCTACTTATTGCCGACAATACGTTTTTGACCCCCTACCTTCAACAACCTATCTTATTGGGTGCAGATATTGTCGTACATAGCGCAACCAAGTATATCGGTGGACATAACGATGTACTTGGCGGTCTAGTTGCTGCCAAAGGCCAAGCGCTTTGTGAGAAATTAGCCGTGTTGCATAACTCAGCCGGCGCCGTATTGTCGCCATTCGATTCTTGGTTATTAATCCGCGGTCTTAAGACACTGCCACTGCGCATGAAACAGCATGAAAAAAATGCTCGGGAAGCCGCCGAATTCTTGACAAATCATCCTTCGGTCACAGATGTCTTGTATCCCGGAAAAGGAGGCATGTTGTCTTTTCGGTTGAAAGACGCGGCTCTAGTTGGTCCATTCTTAGAAAACTTGAACCTGATTACTTTCGCTGAGAGTCTTGGCGGGGTTGAAAGTTTCATCACCTATCCAGCCACCCAGACGCATGCCGACATCCCTTATGAAGAACGTACCCGCCGCGGAATTTGCGATTGCCTGCTCCGTTTCTCAGTCGGTATTGAAGAATTGGAAGACTTGACAGCTGACTTAGCTCAAGCATTTTCAAAACTCGATAAGGAGGTCCTTCATCTATGACACATTTAGAAACTCAATTTATCCACGCCGCTGGAGTCGACCCGCAAACTGGAGCTGTAAATGTTCCGATTCATTTATCATCCACTTACCACCAGCCCAGCTTCGATGAATTCGGGCCGTTTGATTATAGCCGCTCCGGTAACCCTACACGCCTGAAGCTTGAAGAAACGATTGCTAAATTAGAAGGCGGCACACGCGGATTTGCATTTGCTTCAGGCATGGCTGCCATCTCCTCTGCTTTCATGCTATTGAAGTCTGGTGATCATGTTTTGGTGTCAGAAGATGTTTACGGCGGTACGTATCGCTTCGTCACAGAAGTGCTCACAAAATTCGGCATCTCCTATAGCTTTGTCGATATGACGGACCTCAGTGAAATGGCAGCCGCTATCCAACCCAATACAAAAGTTGTTTATATCGAAACCCCTTCCAATCCGGTCATGAATATTACCGATATCGAAATAGCTGCGAAACTTGCGAAAGCCAATGGCTGCCTGACATTTGTCGACAACACCTTCATGACGCCGCTTTACCAAAACCCGCTAGCACTCGGAGCGGATGTCGTTTTGCACAGTGCTACGAAATTCCTGTCAGGCCATAGCGATATCATTGCTGGTCTTGCCGTCGTAAAAGACCCGGTGTTAGCAGAACGCCTCGGCTTCATCCAAAACACATTCGGCGCTGTGCTGGGGGCACATGATTCTTATACGTTAATCCAAGGCATCAAAACTTTGGGGGCGCGTTTAAAGCAATCCTCAGCGTCCGCTAGAGTGATTGCGGAATATTTGCAAAGCCATCCAGCCGTAGAAGAAGTCTATTACCCCGGATTCACTTTCCATCCTGGCAACCCTATCCATGAGCGTCAAGCCCGTGATGCCGGTGCAGTAGTATCGTTGAGGCTCGCAAACAAAGAAGCTGCAAAAATATTTGTGGAAAGTCTCGAAATTCCAGTGTTTGCAGTTAGCTTAGGGGCAGTGGAAACGATTTTGTCCTATCCCGCAACCATGTCCCACGCCTCTATGCCAAAAGAATACCGCGAAAAGCGCGGGATCACTGACGGCGTATTGCGCTTGTCGGTTGGACTTGAAAATCGTGATGATTTATTGGAAGACCTTGAGCAAGCTTTGCAAAAAGTACGCAGCACCTCAAAAACGGCTGCGCTAGTGAAATAAAGAACAATGCAAAAATCAGAAAAAAGCCGTCCATTCTGAATCTGAATGGACGGCTTTCTTCTATTTAATTATCTTGCTTTGCCTAAGACAGCTTCCGGTGAAGCCGAAACATTCACCATGCCGGGTTGTTTAGCAACACCGGTCTCAATTGCTGCTTGGGACACTGCGGCTGCTACAGCCGGTGCCACACGCAAGTCGAATGGTGCTGGAATAACATATTCGTCATGAAGTTCATGAAAATCCAGCAACCCGGCGATTGCTTCAACCGCTGCTATTTTCATCGCATCGTTGATTTCCGTGGCGCGAACATCCAACGCTCCGCGGAAAATACCAGGAAATGCCAGCACGTTATTGACCTGATTTGGGAAGTCGGACCGTCCAGTTCCTACAATGCGTGCTCCAGCACGTTTTGCTTCATGCGGTAGAATTTCTGGATTTGGGTTTGCCATTGCGAATACGATTGGTTCTGCATTCATCGTGGTTACCATCTCTTCGCTCAATGCCCCTTCAGCCGATACGCCGATAAAGACATCCGCTCCTTTAATCACATCACGAAGCGACCCTTCAGCACGCGCATAATTGGTCATTTCCGCTACTTCTTCTTTAAAAGGATTCATTCCATAAGTTCGTCCTTTAAAAACGGCGCCTTTCGTATCGCACATGATTAAATCGCTAAAACCATATTTACTCAGAAGTTTAACAACTGCAATTCCTGCAGCTCCTGCTCCGTTGACAACCACTTTAACCTGCTCGACATCCTTGCCTACAAGTTTTAACGAATTGATCAAACCTGCAAGTGTAACAATGGCGGTTCCGTGCTGATCGTCGTGAAAAACGGGAATGCCCATCTCTTCTTTTAACCGCTGCTCCACGATAAAACAAGTAGGTGCTGATATATCTTCCAGATTGACACCGCCGAATCCCGGTTCCAATAGCTTGATCGTTCGGATAATCGATTCCGCACCTGTTGTATCCAGACAGATGGGAAATGCATCAACGCCTGCAAATTCCTTGAACAAAACCGCTTTTCCTTCCATCACCGGCAACGCTGCTTTCGGCCCGATATTGCCTAGTCCCAAAACTGCTGTGCCATCGGTGATAACTGCCACTGAATTGCCTTTCATCGTGTATTCATACACTTTTTCTTCATCCTGTGCAATTTCCTTGCACGGCTCTGCTACTCCAGGAGAATAGGCGAGACTTAACTCCCTTTCATTTCCAACCGCCACTTTCGAACGGACTTCCAGCTTCCCTTGATGCTTGCGATGCAAATGCAAAGAATCGTTTCTCAGGTTCGTCATTGCCTCATCTCCCTTTGTTCATAATTGTTCATTATAAAGCGTTTAATACTAATTGAAAGACTTTTCTGATATTTATGGCAATAATCAGACTTTCGACTGAGAAAAAAACTTCAAATAAGCGATAATAAACACAAATGACCTATGTTTTCAAAAAAGAACCACATAAAAAAAGCCCGCGGATGCGGGCTGCATTATCACTTATTCAATTTTTTCTAAAGAAGAAGTGACCCGAAACTCGTCCGCCCCTTCACCCATAATAAATTCCCGCTTCACTTCACCATAGCCTTCTACAAAGTAAGTTCGAACAATTGCTCCGTCTTTTTCTAATTTCTCCGTCATAATTGCCTGATCAAAATTTTTAAATGGCGTCTCTGCCAAAGCATCTAATAGAACGACTTCCTTGCCGTTGACTTGATCTCCAACGTTGATCGGCAATTCAAAATATCGGGCATTCGGTTGCAATGCATTGAGTTCTTCGAGTGTCGGTTTATACTCTTCATAAAATTCAGGCTGTTCTAGCACCAAATCTGCCGCATCACCTTCGATACGGTATACTTTTAAAACCGTCGTCCCTCCATTTGCTTCATAAATTGCCAGATGGTTTTCAGCCAAGTAAACGGTGCGGACAGTAAATTCTGCGAACTCGTTTCCTTCTCCTTTAAAATGGGCAGTCGTCCCATCTTCCATAAAAAAGCGATACGGATCATTTTCAACTTCTTCCGGTTCCTCTTTAGGCTCTTCTTCTCCTGGCACTTCTGAATCTGTTGTATCTGTTCCACATCCGCCGAGAAGCAGCATCAATAAAATCATGGGCAACCACTGAATGAATTTCATAGCCCTCTTCTCCTT
Organism: Planococcus sp. (in: firmicutes); assembly: GCA_041553775.1. Lineage (GTDB taxonomy): Bacteria > Bacillota > Bacilli > Bacillales_A > Planococcaceae > Planococcus. The sequence continues at coordinate 12,146 of JBFEIJ010000052.1, read as the reverse complement.
TTCAAGTATAATAGTCATTTACAATCAGCTTAACGAGTCTATTATTGTCGAACTCCTTTTGAAAATCGCAAAAGGGCCATTCCTAACCGGAATGTCCCTTTGATTTTGTATTAATTGTAGAAAAGATTTTTGATGACCCGGATGACCCGATTTTGCTGGGAGACTGTCATATTCGACCCAGAAGGCAAACATAATCCTTGGCGGAAGATCCGTTCACTGACCGCTTCGCCATCGCCATTTTTGAAAAACGGCACATCTTTGAACAATTCCTGCTGATGCAGCGGATTCCAAATATTGCGGGACTCGATGTCTTCCGCCTCAAGTGCACGCTTGATGTTTTCAGGCGTCAAAGCCGTAACGTCCGGATTAAGCGTAAAGGCACTTAACCACCTATTTGAACGCGTACCTTCCGGCTCCGGTTGAAATTCAATAGCGTCGATATCTTTGAAGGCATCTGCATATCGTTTGTAAATGGCGCGCCGGGCATTGACCCGGTCTTCAATCGCTTCCAATTGCGCTCTGCCCACCCCGGCAAGAATATTGCTCATTCGATAATTATAGCCAACTTCATGATGCTTATAATACGGAGCAGGATCTTTTGCTTGCGAAGCTAGGAACCGAGCTTTTTCTAGCGCTTGTGTATCATGGGAAATCAGCATTCCGCCACTTGATGCTGTGATGATCTTATTGCCATTAAAGGAATAGACACCGAATTTACCAAGCGTACCGCTGCTTTGGCCTTTGTAAAGCGAACCAAGCGATTCTGCGGCATCTTCAACGATCGGAACGCCGTATTCGTTGCAGATTTCCAGCAATTCATCCATTTGTGCGCTTTGCCCATATAAATTGACGACAATCACCGCTTTTGGAAGTTTTCCTTCTTCAGCCGATGCGACAAAAGCTTTGCGCAATGCAACCGGACACATGTTCCATGTCTTTTCTTCCGCATCGATGAATACCGGCTCAGCTCCTTCATATAAGATAGGGTTGGCGCTTGCAACGAAGGTCAAAGACGAACAGAAGACCCTGTCTCCTTTTCCTACCCCCAATAAATGCAAAGCCAAGTGAAGCGCTGCTGTCCCTGAACTTAATGCTGCTCCAGCCGCTGCACCGGTAAATGCGGCAAGCTCTTCTTCGAATTTGTCGACGTTCGGTCCGATTGGAGCAATCCAATTCGTATCGAATGCTTCATGAATATATTTCATTTCGTTTCCTGTCATGTGCGGAGCGGATAAGAGAATCTTATCTTTCTGGTATGGAGCTTGGATAAAAATATTCGTGCTCTGATTATGTTCAATTGGTAGAATCTTCATCAAAAAATCACCCCATCAATTTCAGCTTTACGCCTATTTTTATTGCAAGCAAATCCTTATCCGTTCAAATTATTGATCACCAACCGGAATTTACTATTCGTCTGAACAGGCATTTCTTCGACAATTCGCATGTTGAAGTGCATATCATTGCCGAATATATAAACCAACTCTTCATGAATCGATTCCGTCATGGCATTCGTATAGCTTTCCGACGCCTCAATCATCACATCGATGACATCCGGCGAATTTTGAATAAATTGGATTTTCCGGATGCTTTCTGAAAAGCGGCTGCTGGCCATCGACATATACAATGCGGTGAATTTCCCTTTGCTTTTGGATTGGAGAAAGTCTTCTGCACGGTCTTGGATTTGATGGACAACTGGGTGTGCACTGCCGCATTCACAATGCGTGCCTTCTTTCAACATGTCGATGCGTTCTCCGGTTTTATATCGGATCAACGGTGTTCCGTACGTATTAAAACTTGTAATAATCATTTCCTTATCAATATTCGTCTCAATAATTCCAGAGCTTAAATTATAATGCAGTTTGCCTTTCGTGCATTCAGTGATAAACGGCGCCCCTTCTGCGGACGCATAATGGTTTCGAACCGGGCAATTAAAGGCCATTTCAATTTCTCGTCTATGCTCGATTGTTAATGTTTCGGCACTTGAGAAAATCGCAATCGGTTGAAATGATAAGATAATTCGTTGCTGATTGATATATTTTGCTACTTCACAAAGGGCTGAGGGCAATCCGTCTATAAAATCCGGTTTATACTCATCCAAGTTTTCAACAAAATACCTTGCATTCTTTTCGTTGCAATAATAAGAAGAATACAAGCGTTGTTTGCTTGAATAATTATCACGCCAAAACACTTTTTTCTGCTGTCTCTTTGGAATAAAACGATTTGAACTGAAAGTGGCTCTTTTCATTTCCAAATTGGTAACACCATGCTGCTTTTTGAAAAAATCTAAAAATGCCATATGCTTCTGCATGTCCTCTTTAGTTAGCAGGAATTTCAGCGGTATTCCTGCTGAATCCAGCGTATGGGATACAATGGCGGAGTTTTCCGAAATGGTGTACATCGATGTGATATTTTCCCGGATTGTTTCCTTTTCCAGCACTGGCAACTTTTTTAAATCTTCCACCGTCTTGATCGATGCGATATCGATGTCTTTATATAGTTCACGGTAAAATGGACTATTCTTATAAGCGAATTTGACAAGCTTTTGGAGCTCCTGCTGCTGGTACGCTTTTTCATAAGCGGCATCCGCATAATTTCGCTTGCCTAATTCCTTTAGGTAGTTGAAGTAAATATTGCCATGTCGGCTTTTTGTTCTTCGGTATCCCTCTACGCTCGCAAAAAGGTTTTGGAAGTATATCGGCGAATTGTCGTATATTCTCATAGGCAAATCACGCATCCGCACTTCCTCCTTCATTGTATTTTCTCTCGTAGCATTTATTTTGAAACAAGGGAAGCAGGTGATTGGTTTAGTTTAGGCAAATTTCCCTTCAGCTTTAGCTTTCCATTGCTCCTGCCATTCCGGCGTTTCTCCATTTTCTGAACGTTTGCGGTTTGCGAGCTTTATAAGTATTTCCTTTGTTTCATCAGGACCTAGTTCGGGAAGTTGCTTCAAGACTCGACTCATTTCAACTTGGCTGATTGGAGTTGCTTTGCCGATATAGATTTTCGGGAAAATCTTATCGGTCTGTATTTCACTTTCATCAAGCAATTCTTCGTATAATTTTTCGCCTGGACGCATGCCAGAGAACTGAATTTTAATTTCGCTTTCTTCAAAACCTGAAAGCTTGATCAAGTTCCGCGCAAGATCGACGATTTTAACCGGTTCGCCCATATCAAGGACAAATACTTCTCCGCCTGATGCTAGGAGACCCGCTTGAATGACGAGCCTGGAAGCTTCCGGTATCGTCATGAAATACCGCGTCATGTTTTCATCTGTCACTGTGATTGGACCGCCTTTTGCAATTTGCTGTTTGAATAGCGGCACTACACTTCCGCGCGAACCTAAGACATTGCCGAAACGAACTGCAGCAAAAGTGGTGTTGCTGTTAACAGCTAGATTTTGCACAATCATTTCTGCAAATCGCTTGGTTGCGCCCATGATATTTGGTGGGTTTACCGCTTTATCCGTCGAAATCATAACAAAACTGCCGACACCGAATTTATCTGCTGCATCTGCAACATTTTTCGTGCCAAAAATATTATTTTTGACCGCTTCGAGCGGATTTCCTTCCATTAACGGTACGTGTTTATGAGCTGCAGCATGATAGATGAGATCTGGTTTGAGTGTTTTGATGACATGGAAGATACGCTCTCTATCCTGAACATCCGCTATGATTGGAACAATCTTCGTCGTTTTCGGAACACTGGATCTAAGCTCCATATCAATGGTGTAAATGGAATTCTCTCCATGACCTAAAAGCAATATTTCTGCCGGATTGAACTTAGCAATCTGTCGGCAAATTTCTGAACCGATTGAACCGCCTGCACCTGTTACCATGATCGATTTGCCGCTAAGCTGTTCGTTGATCGCTTTCATATCCAGTTTGACTTCTTCGCGTCCGAGTAAATCTTCAATTTTCACATCTCGTATGTCGCTGACTTGAATTTTACCGGTCATTAAATCTTCGATTCTCGGAATCGTTTGAGTTTTAACTCCAGTATCCAAACACGTTTTCGTCAGTTCCGCCATCGCTTTTTTGGATAAGGATGGGATGGCGATAACAATTTGATCAATCCGATGATCCACAACGTAAGCAGGGATGTTACCGATTGCACCGACAACTTCGATGCCAAGCATCTCGAGCCCCCATTTGCTCTCGTCATCATCCACGAAGATCACTGGATTTCTTCCCCATTCCGGATTATCTTTCATATGTCTTGCTATCATTCTTCCTGCCTGTCCTGCACCGATGACCATCGTCCGGCTCGTCAGTACCGCTTTGCGTTTGACCGCCTGTTCCTGAATCAATCGCAGCGAAAGCCGTGAAGCTCCAAAAAAGAAAACCAGCAGCAGCCATGAAAGCATCAGCGTTCTCACATATAATTGTGTTGAATACGCGTATTGCATAACAGCTGCTACAAAGATGGTAAATGTCACTGCCATGACAATTGATTTCAATTCATCGACTGAAGCGTATGCCCAAATTTTCCGGTACAGTCCGTAATGCCAAGCAAATGAATGCCACGCAATGAACAACGTGACCGTGCTGATGAACAGCATTTCATTAGACAACACGCTGGCATACGGATATAAGAATAAATAACAGACATAGATAGAAGAAATAATTATCAACGAATCAATGAAGAACAATGATAGAAATCTTTTCTTTATCGTCAATTGAATTACCCCATCTCATCTTTTTTTATCAGCTGTTATTACTCGCCGTATCCTTGGTAATAATACGTGTCTTTGCTGATTTCATAATTGTTCATGACCACGCCCATGATAAATGCCTTTGCAGTCACTAAAGCGTCTCTCGCTTTCGTAATGCTTTCTTTCTCGGATCGGCCTGTATTCACGACCAATACGGTTGCATCACATTTATTTGCCAAAATCTTGGAGTCCGTCACGGACAATAAAGGCGGTGAATCAAAAATGACCAAGTCGTATTTTTCTTTCATTTCGTCGATTAAGGTATCGAGTGTTGGCGAGCTTAGAAGTTCCGCCGGGTTTGGCGGAATCTGTCCACATAATAATAAATCCAGTCCCGCCACTCCGCTTGTTTTTACACTATCTTGCAGCCTGCCTTTATTTAGCAACAAATTCGACAACCCGACTTTATTGCTCAACTGGAAGGTGTGATGCAATGTAGGACGTCTCATATCCGCATCAATCAACAACACCCGTTTTCCGGCTTCGGCAAAAACGATGGCCATATTGCAAGAGGTTGTTGACTTCCCTTCTTCTTTTGAAGCTGATGTAAAAAGAATGGTTTGTGTGTCCGGACCCGGCATAGAAAAGTTTATGTTGGTGCGGATTGTTCGATATTGTTCTGTAGTAATCGAATGAGGATTAGTACGAACGACCAACTTTCGTCCCGCCGATCGATTTGACTTTTTCGTTTTCCACATTTACAAGCACCTCCTTCTTGTCTATTCCTCTTATAGTTCTGCGTTCTTCTTTGGTATTATCCGTCCGACTGACAATGCCCAATACATGGAGACCAACGATTGCTTCAATGTCTTCTTCAGTACGGACAGTGGTGTTCATTTGATCCAGGAGAATCGCAAGTCCCGTCCCAAGCATAAAGCCGATAATTGCGCCTACGCCCATATTGAATAACGGATCCGGTTTAACTGGTTCTGGCTCAATCGGCACGGCTGCTTGCGCCAAAATATTCACGTTATCCACTTTCATCAAATTTTTAATTTCTGCTTGGAATACTGAGGCCGTCGTGTTGGCGATCAAGACCGCTTTTTCGATTGAAGCATCCTCTACGTCCAGGGTCACCACTTGTGAATTTTCGATATTAGAAACGGTAATACGTTCGTCCAATTCAGTTGTCGTTTCGTTCAATCCCAATTCTTCAATGACAGCTGCTAAAATGATTGGACTTTTGATAATGACATTGTATGTGCTGATCAATTGGATATTTGCGTCAATATCTTGTGTATTAAACGGTTGTGCTGCCGTATTGTTCTGGCTGACCAAAATTTGTGTGGAAGCTTTGTAAACCGGCTGCATCATCGTATAGCTGACTACACCGCTTAACGCGACAAACAGCAAAGTCACCATAATAATCAGTGGAAGCCTCTTCCGCAAGGCTTTTAAAAATTCTTTAATATTAAATGTACTCTCCATTCCCTGACACCTCTGTTTCCAATGAGTTTTGTGATGCTGTTAACGCAAATGCTTTTCAGCAAATTGTCCAATAAATAAGATTTTTGAATATTTGCCGTTAGAGGCGTTCAACATGAGAATAATCCACAATACCAAACCGATCGGCGATAAAATCACGCCTGACAACCAACCAATAACTGGCAACATTCCTAAAACGGTGAATACCGTGAAAAAAGTGATTGAAAGTAAAATGGATTGCAATGCATGGAAGCGGACAAAATGATTTTCCTTTTCAATGATCAAAAGCATGAACCCCGTTACAAAACCGAATAGATACGCAAGCGAACCGGCAAGATTTTCATTTAGCCCAATCGTTGTTCCAACAGGTCCAGCCGCTTGATTCGCTTGTGGACGTTTGAACACAGTCTGATTATTAAAATTGTTAAGCTGTCGATCGTCTGTAATTTTGAAATTGTTTTCAACCATTTTCGTTTCCTCCTTTATTCTCAATCATTTGACCTAATACTAAAGAGGCAAGGTTAAAATAAAGTTAAATAGATTAAATTATTAAAATATTTTTAATATACTGCAATTAAACTTTATTAATGAATATTGTTGTTTGTTGAAAACCTGAACTACCTGGTCCTGTCCAGTCTTATTCCAGGAGATCGTCTTCAGCATCCATAGCAGTATAAGAGCAAATAAAAGCAGCCCCGCCAAAATGGCAGAGCTGCTTTATTTGATCATTTATTCTGTTGTGAACTTGTAGCCGAATCCTCTGACCGTCCGGATGTGTTCCGGGTTGGCGGGATCTTTCTCCACTTTTCTACGCAAATTGCTAATATGAACTTTAACTGTCTGGATATCCCCTTCAGAATAATAGCCCCAGATCCGGTCGTATAATTGTTCAGCTGTCCATACACGATTCGGATTTTGAGAGAGCAATAGCAGGAGTTGGAATTCTTTATGGTACAGCCGAATCTGTTTATCGTTGACGTACAGCTCTCGGGCATCGATGTGAATTTTCATGTCCCCGAATTCCAAAATGGATAATTTATCTTCATCCCCATTTTTCCAGCCGTTTCTTCGGAGAATGGCCCGTATGCGCGCTTCCAGTTCGTTGAAATCGAAAGGCTTGGTGATGTAGTCGTCCCCGCCCGCTTCCAAACCGTTTATTTTATAAGACAGTTCTTTTCGGTAGCTGACAAACAAAATAGGCATTTTTGTTTGAAGTCGGATTTGCTCACAAACTTCTAATCCGTTCATGCCCGGCATTTCAATGTCCAGTAAAATGATGTCTGGATTTTCTTTTGCCAATTTATCCATGGCTTCATACCCGTCTTCAGCGTCTATCACACGGTACCCTTTTTTGATCAAGAACAGCCGAATCAGTTCGCGGATCCCTTCTTCGTCTTCAACGACCATGACAGTTGCTTCGCTCATAGCTCATACCCCCTATCGATTTCAAAAAGTTAACGGCAAAGCAATGTAAAATACACTCCCTTTACCTGGTTCGCTTTCAGCCCATATTTCCCCTTTATGGGAAAGGATAATCTCTTTAGCAATGGCAAGTCCTAAGCCGCTTCCTTTGTATTCTTCCGATTTCTCCATTTTAAAGAATCGATCGAAAATATGCGGCAAAATTTCTTGGTCAATTCCACTGCCAGTGTCAGCCACCTTAATGATGACTTCGCCATCAAATTCATCCAAATCCAAAACAGCTCCTTCTGTTTCGCTCGTATAGATCTCGGTGGATACAGTGATTTTGCCATCTTTTGAAGATGTATGTTTCACAGCATTCCATAATACGTTCGAAAACACTTGATCGATTCGATTGATATCGATCGATAGAATAAATTGATCTTCTAATGGATTTGAATCGCCTATACTGTGCTCAAACTTCCGACCGCTTTGAGTCACATCTGATTCCATCCCAGTAGCCAAACGATTTAACCATTGACTCAATTTCACTTCTTCAAAGCGCAGCGTCATATTGCCCGATTTGTATTTTGAGAGCTCTGTTAAATCTTCAGTTAAACGTTCGAGCAACAATAATTTATTGTGAATCATATCCAAGTACCGCGGATTTTTTTCATCAATAAGGCTTTCTTTGACGGCTTGAATATAGCTATGGATCAATGTAATCGGTGTTCCTAATTCATGAGAAATCGTCGAAAGCATTTCGTTTCGCGATTTTTCGATTTCTTGAATTTCATCGTTTACAGTGACCAAATTCATGTTGGTAATTTCCAAAGCCATCGTCCGCTCTTTAATGTTACGTTCCAAGAAATAATTTACATTTGTAATTTCCTGCGTCAAACTTCTCAAGCTTGCTAATGTTTCGACGCGCATGAGGAACTCTTCTTTATCGCACGGTTTTACCAAATAATCGTTAGCACCGGCTGTAAAGGCATCGGTTTTATGACGTAGTCCTTCTTCTTCCGACATCATCAGTATTGGCAGTTCCATCAGTGTAAATTCTTTTCGGATGCTGCGGCATAACTCATCCCCTGTCATGTCGCCGAGCGCCCATTCAAGGATAACCATATCAATCGGCTGTTCAGTCAGAAGCTTTAGCGCTTCCTTGCCTTCTGATACGCCGGTCACTTCAAAGCCTTCTTTCATTAAATGATAGGTAACCATTTGTCTATTCACATCAACGTGGTCAACGACTAGGATACGGATCTGTTTCTGTTCACGTCGTCGGTGACTTAAGGAATGGGTCAGTTCAGCAGCTGACAATTCTTCAATTTCAACTTTTTCTGCTTCTTGTGGTTCTTCCATCTCTTCTTTCAAATAAATCGGAAGTGTAAAGCTGAATGTGGAACCAATTCCAACTTCAGATTCAACCTCAAGCCAACCTCCCTGCAATTCAACTAAGCGTTTGGAAATATTCAAGCCGATGCCTACTCCATGAACTTCTCCTAACTCTGTTCCCGAAAGACCTGGAAACGGTTCAAATAAATTCGGAATATCTTCTTTTTTGATACCAATTCCCGTATCCTGAACAGAGATTTGCATTTGTTTTCCGGTCCGCTTAGCCTTTATGACAATTTCACCTTTCGCCGTATATTTTATCGAGTTATCCAATAAATTAAACAGAACTTGTTGTATCCGATCCGGATCTGCTATGACCTCTGGCAATTCTTCCGGTATCTGATGGTATAAAGCAAGATCTTTCTCTTTTATCAGCGGTTGGCATACCATTAGTACGGTTTCAACCAAACCAAGCAGCTGTAGAGGTTCTACATGGACATCGAGCGCGTTTTGTTTGAGTTTTGAAAAATCCAAGATGTCATTTATCATATGCGCAAGCTTCTTACCGCTTGTAACGATGGTACCGAGCTGCTGGTTCGCACTTTGCGGGATTCTGCCACCCATCATTTCCTGCAAAGACTCAGCGATACCGATCATACCGTATAAAGGCGTCCGCAAGTTATGGGAAGTGATGGCTAAAAGCTCATCTTTCCGTTCATTGGCATGTTTTAAAGATTCCATAGCCATGCGCTGTCTTTCTACGGCTTTCCTCTCCAGTTCTTGTTTTTCACGCCTTTTCACTGCTGCTTTATCGTGCAGCGCAACAGCAGCCATAAAAATGCCTATTCCTACCGCAAGATACCCACTATGGCGAGCTCTTAAAGTAAAAGGCATGTATCCATTCATCACTAAGAAAGAAACACCGATGCCGAACATAAGCAAGAAAGAAGCGACTGTAAAATACCTGGCATAAATAATCTCTTTTTCGAGGTATATGACGGATACGATAAAAACAACGATGGAACTGACAACAAGCAGGACCGGCAATAAGAATCGCAGCGCATCTAAATTTATAAATAATCCGATCAACAATATTAAGTTAATCAAAATCGCAATTTTAAACGCTTTTTCAAGCCATGGCAGATGCCGACGAATATCTAAAAAACTTTCCGCAAACAATAAGAGGAACACGGTACTCAATCCGATAAAAAATAATATTGACCGTTCATTCCACCAAATCATTTCTGGCCAGATAAAAGCCAACGTCAGGCCCGTAAGTGAAGAGATCGTAAAGAGAATCGATAGCACCAGAAACGAATAATATAAAAAACTCAATTGGCGTATGCGGAAAAATTGCACAAGATGAAAGCCTAAAATTACACTAATTATCCCGATTCCCAGTCCGATTAATGCAATGATCATTCTTGTTTCTCCATGAAAACTTTTTTCATCCCAGATTGTCAACGGTACTTGAATTGGGCCATCCGATTTCGCGCGCAAATAAAAAGTTCCTGAAGACCCTTCATCTACATCAAGATGAAAAATCAAATTGCGATGATAATATTCACGTTCATCGACTGGCAACAACCTGCCACTTTCCTGCGCTTTGTATCCCCCATCTGAAGTCGGCATAAAAAGGATGGCTTCATCGAGTGTCGAAGAAGCGATTTCTAAAAGCCACTCCTTCTCTGCAGCTGCGTTTTGCACGTCAAAGCGCAGCCAATATACATTATTTGTATAGCCCTTATTTAGCGTACCTTCAATATTCGGCATGAATTGCATACTCATTATTGGTTGTGATACCTCTTCTACCGTTAGATCCCCAGAGGCATCTTCTAATATGGATACTTTCTGGTCGATTCGTATTTTATCCAGCGAGTCAGTTAAAAGCAGCGTTTCCCCACTTTCTTCTAAATTAACTGTAGCGCTATTGCTCGTTACAAATAGCAGCATGATAATCAGGATAAACAAGATTTTCACGGTAATGGAGACGTTCTGATAAAGTCGGGACATAATCATGCACCTCTATTTTTCTAGAATTCATCTCGGATCAAAAATATAAATCTACATTGCACCCGCAATAAAATCTTAATTAAAATAGTAACTTGTATAGATTGTTTTGAATATTGAATTTATTGAAAAAGTACAATTATGAACCATAAGTATCATTACTAATTGATAAAATAATACCATTATACTTGGAAAAAGAAAACATTTTTTTATCTGAAAATTCAATTATATCTATTGACCTATCGTCCGTATAGCTTTATTCTGTAAAAAAGGACCCCTAATGGCCGATGGTGTAACGAATATCAAATAGGGCAGTTCGATGCCCCGAAAGAGGTGAAAGTTATGTCCCATAAAAACAGGTCCACAAGTACCCGAAAGAAAATAAAATGGTTCAGGATATTTGTGCTGTTCACGTTTTCCCTTGCCGCGTTTTATTTATACGCTCTTTCCTCAGAGGACTCTACTACACGAGATATAATTCATGAACCCTTAATGCGTGCAGCTCCACATTTAATAATGCTTATTCCAAAAGCCAACGAAACCATGGATCAAATTCATGAACCATTAAAGCGCGTCACTCCTGCCAAACGAGAGGAAGAAGTTGTATTAAATGATAAAGAACCGATATCGGTTTTATTGCTTGGTGTGGATGAACGCAGTGGAGATATAGGGCGTTCGGATACAATGGTGGTTGTTGCGATCAATCCCGAAAAACAATCCACGAAAATGATCAGCATTCCACGCGATACTTATACCGAAATTATCGGGCTCGATATGTATGACAAAATCAATCACGCTTATGCTTTTGGAGGCATTGAAATGTCGATGGCTTCCGCAGAAAATTTATTAGATATACCGATTGATTTCGTTGTTCGATTAAATATGGAGGGGTTTGTCGATATTATTGATGCGTTTGATGGTGTGAAGGTGGAAAATGATTTTGCCTTCGATGGCTTTAACGCTGGAGAAATATCATTAGATGGCTCCGAAGCATTGGATTATGTCAGAATGCGCTATGATGATCCTAAAGGAGACTTCGGTCGACAAAATCGCCAGAAGCAGGTGATTCAAAGCATCATGTCTAAAGCCGCTTCCCCAAAAGCGTTATTCAGTTATGCTAAAATTTTCGAAGCATTAGGCAATAACGTCAAAACCAATATGGAGTTTGATCAAATGGTGGAAGTTCAAAATAATTACCGCGATGCTACACAAGATTTGGAGCAATTGTATTTCGAGAAGGGCTATGGCAAAACAATGAATG
>JBFEIJ010000051.1:0-19780 GCA_041553775.1 Planococcus sp. (in: firmicutes) | reverse complement strand
TTATTATGAATTGAATAGAAAATATTACGGCGATGACGTCGCAGAAGATAAAGAAATCGGGTTGGAATGGGCGCGCATTCCACATTTCTACTACAATTATTACGTCTTCCAATATGCGACTGGGTATAGTGCGGCTACAGCATTGAGCAAAGGCATTCTAGAAGAAGGTCAGCCGGCTATCGACCGTTACATCAATGAATTCCTGAAAGCGGGGAGTTCGGATTATGCGATTGAAGTATTGAAAAAAGCTGGAGTGGACATGACTTCTCCTCAGCCAGTCGAAGAAGCATGCAAAGTTTTTGAAGAAAAATTAAACGAACTTGAAGAACTTTTATTGAAAAAATAATAAAAAACAGAAGCTGACGATTTCGTGCAGCTTCTTTTTTTATTTTTCTAATATAACAATAAGTTTTGTGTGAGGAGTTGTTTCAAACGTATTTTTTATGCGAAAATAATGAAATCTGAAATTGTTGTTTTGTTCGTTATTAGAGGCATTTGCTTCTTTCATCTATTTTGTACCTGCTAAAGCTATTGAGTATGGATGCGCCACAGGGCTTGCGAGCGCAATGCCTTAATGAGGTTTAGATCTAATCTATTGTTGTTGGACCAATACTGAGTCCAATGCCTTCTTGACTCGAAGTGATGGAGAGCTCAAGAAATAAAAGCGACTAAATTTTCAAGTCTATTTCCAGCTTGTTATTCACGTTAAGCCATATGCGATGTTAAGGAGCTGCCATTTAACTCTAAGTTTTAGAAAGCCGAGTCTTCTCATTTAAACAATATGGCGATTTTGTGAAATTCTTTGTGAAATATTGCATTAACTATTATTCCGTGATAAAGTAAGTTTGTGAAATAAATCACTTACAAACATACACCCCTTTGTTTGAGCGTGAACATTTCTCCCATCCCCTTTGTGTAATATAGAAAGGCGCCTTCCGGACGTGGAAGGCGCATTTCACCGTTTTAGCGAAAAAGCGGAGCTGAACCCGATATGGGTTCAGCTCCGCTTTTTAATTTATGATAAAGTTCGTTAATTGCTATTTTAATGTCCATAAAGTTTGATCGGGCAAGTTGATGCGTTCCAATTTTTGTTGAAGGACTTTTTTCTTCAATTCGCATTCAGCTGTTTGTTCAGAAATATTGTAGATAGAGGCAACTTCTTTGGTTGCCATTGTGGAATATTTTAAAAACAGCTCATCCAATGGCGGTGGCGATTGACGGTTCAAGTTTTCATTGCCCAACATTTCTTGCATGATGGCTTGATAAACATCATAAGTATAAAGTCCAGATACTTTAACGCCTTCGTCTTCGATGCATTCGTTAAAGAATACAATACTTGGCACTTCATCAATTTCCATTTCCCGTGAAATGTGTAAATCACATTGGAAAGCTTTTGCAGTATGAACAGAATGGAAATCCTTTTGGAACTCTTCTTTGTCGAGTTGCGACTCCTCTGCAATCTCCAACAATATAGAGTAAGAAGACACATCTTTTGCTTGGAGCAACAAGTATTCCTGCAATTTATGGAGGAATCGGTTGCCTGCGCGTTTACCTTGTAATTCAGCGGCTTTGACAGCTACTGATGCCAGTACAGGATGTGAAAGCCGATCGGTATCAATAATCGGTGCAGCACCCGCGTTGTTCAAATTAAATAATTTGGTGCTGATGACAAATCGCATTGAAAAATACTGGCCGTATTCGATTTGCAGTTTTCGAATGATTGCTTGAAGTTCCCAGCATTCAGGGTTCAGCGGATCAAGAAAAACATATAATTCCATCGGTTTAGACGTTTTCGTGTGATCGTCAGTCGGAAGGGCGAAATCCAAATCGTTCACTCTAACTCCTCCTCGCTATCGCGCTCGTTCACCATATGATGAGCGGTCAAAACAAGCCGCTGAAAGAAGACTTCTCGAAACTTTCCTTCCAAGCCAACTTCATCCATCGCTTCATGCATACATTCGAGCCATGCTTGAGCTCGATCTGGAGTAATCGGGAAAGGGTGGTGGCGCGCTTTTAGACGGGGATGCCCATGTTCTTCTGAATAGATGTTTGGGCCCCCTAAATATTGGGTCAAAAATTGTTTTTGTTTTCTGGCTGTTTCAGTTAAGTCGCTAGGGAAAATAGGCTGCAGCTTTGGATGTCTGGCGACGCGCGCATAAAAAGCGTCGACTAGTTGAGACAAACGTTCCGCACCAATTTCTTCGTACGGAATAATCGGTTTTCCAGTCATTCTTGTGTCTCCTTTGCTTTAGCTGTAAATTCATTCTAACAACGGAGCAGAATTTTCTCAAACAATATAGACTTTCTGTATGACAGGCGGACTGGCCGTGAAGCTATTACTAGTGTTCTGCAGCGGCCATAAAGCGGGCGATTTTTTTATCGGCATGCCGCACAGGAATACCGTGGCTTTTCAATAAGGCATTGAAATGTTTTTCTCCGGCTGCCGCTTCTGTCACTTCAAATTCAATTTCGTAATCCTCAATTCCAGCATACTCGGAATGATCGAGCACCAATAACCCTTCTGGTGTCTCCAGTTCCAAGCGATGAGTCGTTAAGGCGCCGATCATTTTCAATTCTTCGGGGGATACGGAAAATTCCTCTAACGATATACGAACTTCTGTGGCTTCAAAGGAATGCCCTTCGATAATTGCTTCGGCTTGTGCTGAAGTTAGGGAATCTGTAATTTCGTAATTTCCATGAGCGGCAGGTGTTTTTAACGTACACTCATAGCCATTGTTTTTTTTTCTAATCCGCAGCGCACATTTCAAGTTTTTTAATTGGAACGTGGCAGTGTCGAAATAATAATTGGTTTGTGTTTTCACATCAGCTGCTGAGAATTTATAATGGGCAGCTAATTTTTCGTATTCATCCTTTTCAAGCATGTTCTTAAATTCAATTTCAAGTTCTTTTGACATGGCTAGCACCTCTTTCATAAGATTAATTATCGGATAGTCCAGGTGCAACTGCAACGATTGCGGGAGCTGTGTTAAAATATCACTATATATTACCAGATAGGAAAGGAAGAATTCCATTGCGCAAACTTGTAGAAGTCCAGAACGGAATCATTTCAGATACAGAAATTCAGTTTATAATAGAAGCTCAAGAGCCTTTTGAAGCGATCGAAGCGGCGGGGCAGATGATTGCGGATTCAGATGGCAATGCATTTGTGTATTTATTGGATACGGGTACGGATTATATATATGTCCAATTTAAAGAACATTTGTGGCCGGCAATGCTTGCTGCTTTGCAACGTGAAGGGGTGCCGTTGCTTAAGTGGGGCGAGCAGATCATGCCAATGGATTCATACCACGAGGAATTATGGATGCTCTTGGAGAATATAGAAGGTAACGATAATTATGGCAGCGCATTCAGTTCGGCTGTTGAAATAGCATTTCAAGAAGCGTTGGCATCACGAGCATAGAAAGAATTGGAGTGGATAGGGAATGGGGCAATGGGATCGTTTTTTAGCACCTTATAAACAGGCAGTAGATGAACTGAAAATAAAATTCAAAGGAATGCGCCAGCAATTTGAAACAGACAACTCGAATTCGCCGATAGAATTTGTAACTGGACGAGTCAAACCGCTGGCAAGCATTTACGATAAAACCTTGGAAAAAGGCATTCCATTCGAACCATCGGATGATTTGGCGCATCAATTGCAGGATATCGCCGGACTTCGAATGATGTGCCAATTTGTTGGTGATATTGAAACTGTAGTGGGCTTGCTGCGCCAACGCAATGATTTACGCATTGTAGAGGAAAAAGATTATATTTCCCAGGAAAAGCAAAGCGGCTACCGGTCTTATCACGTCATTGTGGAATATCCTGTGCAAACGATTAAAGGGGAAAAACTCATACTTGCTGAAATTCAAATTCGAACATTAGCCATGAATTTTTGGGCTTCAATCGAGCATTCGTTGAATTATAAATACAAAGGCGTCTTTCCGGAGGAAATTAAGCTTCGGCTCCAGCGAGCAGCCGAAGCAGCGTTTCAGCTGGATGAAGAAATGTCGCAAATACGCGACGAGATTCAAGAGGCTCAAGTGTATTTCACCGAATTCAAAGATACGTCCAGAACTCATTTTCCGACAGATCGCCAAGGAGGAGAAGATAGCCGATGAAATTTTTTATACAATCCAGAAGTGATGAACTTTCAAATGAATTAATGGCAACAGCGCGCGCGTATTTGCAGGATTTCGGCATGGAATGGAATGAGGAATCGCCGGATGTCGTGTTATCGATAGGCGGCGATGGCACATTGCTGCATGCGTTCCATAAATACCGCGATCAAATATCTTCAGTCGCATTTGTCGGGATTCACACAGGACATCTTGGGTTTTACGCGGACTGGAAGCCGGTCGAAATTGAAAAATTGGTGTTGTCGATCGCTAAAAAAGAGTATGAAGTGATTGAATATCCGTTAGTGGAAGTCAGCATCCATTATCAGAACAAACAAGAGCCGGCTGTTTATCTGGCGTTAAACGAGTCGACTGTAAAATCTCCTGACGTTACGTTGGTCATGGACGTATTTTTAAATGAAAGCCATTTTGAACGTTTCCGAGGAGACGGACTGTGCATGTCAACGCCTTCCGGTAGCACCGCTTATAATAAAGCTTTAGGAGGCGCTATTATTCATCCATCGCTTGAAGCGATGCAATTAACGGAGATGGCGTCCATCAATAATCGCGTGTTCCGAACTGTCGGCTCGCCGCTCGTACTGCCGGCTCATCACCGTTGTGCGCTGCGTCCGGTCAAAGCACCTGATTTTATGGTTACAGTGGACCATTTGCAACTGCTCCACAAAGATGTAAAATCGATTGAATACAGAGTGGCGGATGAAAAAGTCCGATTTGCACGATTCCGAGCGTTTCCGTTTTGGAAAAGAGTGCATGATTCATTTATCGACAGTGAGGTATGAATGTGAAACAGCTACACCCATTTCAATTAACCTATAAAGCAAAAGAACGCGGCATCTTGAGAGAAGCCTTAAGCGATTGGGGCATTTCGAAGCGCACATTGGCTTCGGTCAAGTATGGCGGAGGTCGAATATTGGTCAATAACATAGAAGTAACGGTCCGGCACATCGTGGAAAAAGGCGATGCCGTGACCGTTATTTTTCCAATTGAAGAACTTGGAAGCGGATTGAAGGCGGAGCCGGGACCATTGCGAATCGTTCATGAAGATGAAGCGCTGTTGATCGTTGATAAACCGGCTTTGCAAAACACCATTCCGTCACGAGAGCATCCGGGCGGAAGCTTGGCTAATTACGTCGCGCAGCATTTCGAAGATCATGGCATTCCCGCTACGCTGCATATCGCAACGCGGCTCGACCGTGACACATCGGGTCTCGTGTGCATTGCGAAAAATCGACATATCCATCACATGCTGTCGGTGCAACAGCAAGAGAAAGTGATGAAACGGCAGTACGAAGCTTTTGTTCATGGCTCGGTTATACAAGAGTCGTTTTTGATCACTGAACCGATTGGCCGCAAAGACGGCAGCATCATTGAGCGGGAAGTGAGACCGGACGGCAAATTTGCTGAAACCGCTGTAAATGTATTGCATAATTTCAGCGAGTTTAGCCACATTCGCCTGCAATTGAATACGGGACGCACACATCAAATTCGTGTACATTTATCTCATATTGGTCATTCGCTCATCGGAGACGATTTATACGGTGGGACGCGTACGATCATCGATCGGCAAGCATTGCATTGCCGATCGCTCGAATTGATGCATCCGGTAACCGGTGAAAAAATGAGTTTTGAGTCTTCATTGCACGACGACATGGCGGAATTGCTTCACGTGAAGCGGTGAAACCGCTCTGGTGCATAAGGCTGTTGCGAGGCAACTGATACAAGCGTTAATTCGGGAAATCGCAATGCCGTTAAGGATCCGCCGAATACGCAGCCTGTATCGATATTCGCGGTGTGATTGATAAGATAGGGTTCCTCTGTCGGCGTATGGCCATAGACGATCCAGGGCTCTCCACGGTAGGATTTGGCCCAGTCTCGTCTAATAGGCCTTCCATCGGCGTGATGATTGCCGGTAGCTTCACCTGTTAAGACGAAATTCGCAATGTTTCTTGATAACGGTTTGCCGATCATCGCTTCTTTGAGCCCGGCATGCGCGACGATTAATTGCGGAGCATAATTTTGAAATAGCGGCAAACTTTCATAAAATTTCAGATAGCGCGTTTTGAAAGAATGCTGCTCATTTTTCGGCAGGCTTCTCCATTCAGCAAGTGTTGTCTCAAGGCCGTTGTTGACTTGCACGGAATGACCTTTAAAATAACGGTAAAGTTTGCTGCAATGGTTGCCTGGCGAATAATGGAGCAGTTTTTTGTCTTGCAATCGAAACAGTAGCTCTAGCACGCGGAGTGATTCGGGTCCGCGGTCCATTGCATCGCCGACAAAAGATAAATTGCGGCCCTCAGGATGGACAAAAACATCGCCTTGGGGTTGATAACCTAATTTCTCAATCAATTCCAGAAGCTCACTGTAACATCCATGAATATCACCGATTATGTCAAATTCCATTAAAATCACCTCTTAAATCTTGATTATCTTCAACCATAGTGTAACGTATAAAATGATAATGCAAGGCTAACTAGAAAGAAAGGAGGGGGCATACATGATTGAAGAGAAAGCACAGCTCGAAACCGATTTGGATGAAGAGCTGTTGAACCGTCTGCTAGAAGCAGGAGATGTGAAAAGTTTCCGCGAAGAATTCCTGTCACACCATCCATACGATCAGGCAACGTTTTATGAGAAAGCGGAATTTGAAATCCGTCAAATGTTGTATCGGTATCTCTCTCCTAAAGAAATGGCGGATATTTTCGAAGCGATTGAACTTGACGATGATGAATATGAAGATTATTTCAAAGAAATGAATGTCAATTACGCGGCTGATTTATTGTCGTCCATGTATACGGATGACGCCGTCGATGTATTGAACAAACTAAACAAAGAACAAGTTGCGACTTACCTGACTGTCATGGACAAGGAATCGGCAAGGCAGATTAAAGATTTGTTGCATTACGAAGAATATACAGCGGGATCTATCATGACCACCGAATTCGTTTCCATTCCAGAAAATTCAACTGTCCGGTCGGCCATGAATATTCTTCGGAACGCAGCACCAAATGCCGAAACGATTTATTACGTATTTGTTGTAGATGAAGATCTGAGGCTTTCTGGCATCGTGACATTGCGCGATCTTATCATTTCTGAAGAAGATACTTTGATCAGCACGATTATGAACGAGCGGGTCGTTAGTGTGTCCGTAGGCGAAGACCAGGAAGAAGTTGCACGCATGATCAAGGATTATGATTTTCTTGCGATGCCAGTAGTGGATTTTCAAAACCATCTGCTCGGGATTATCACAGTCGATGACATCATTGACGTACTCGATGAAGAAGCATCGGATGATTACTCCAAACTAGCCGGTGTATCCGTAGATACGTTTGATAGAGGACCATTAGCAGCCGCTAAGAAACGGTTGCCATGGCTCATTTTGTTGACGTTCCTTGGGATGCTGACAGCGAATTTAATGGGCATGTTTGAAGCAACGCTTGATCAAGTGGCTTTGCTAGCCGTGTTTATCCCGTTGATTGCCGGTATGGCAGGGAATAGCGGAACGCAAGCATTGGCGGTAGCAGTTCGAGGTATTGCAACGGGTGATATCGAAGAAGAAAGCAAAATGAAGCTTTTGCTGCGTGAAGCAGGAACCGGGTTGATCACAGGCGTTGTTTGTGGCGTTGTTGTAGTGGGGCTCGTTTATTTTTGGAAAGGCGAATTGCTGATTGGCATGCTTGTTGGCTCGGCTGTAATGGGCTCGATTTTTGTTGCGACATTAGCAGGCTCGTTCATCCCATTATTAATTCATCGTTTGAATATCGATCCAGCAGTTGCTTCCGGTCCATTTATCACTACATTGAATGACATCATCTCGATTCTGATTTACTTAGGACTGGCAACTACGTTTTTGAATCAATTATAGAAAAGTGCAAATTGCACTTTTCTTTTTTATGATGTATTATTAGTACCAGGTTATAATATTAGGTGCAGGGGGAATTTACATGTCAATTTCATTAACAGGAAAAACGTACGTGATTATGGGGGTCGCCAACAAGCGCAGCATCGCATGGGGAATCGCACGCTCACTTGATCAATCAGGCGCACGCTTGATCTTTACATATGCAGGAGAACGCTTTGAAAAATCAGTTCGCGATTTAGTGGCGACATTGGATGGCAAGCACGACATCATTTTACCTTGTGACGTAACAGATGATGCTAGCGTTGAACAATGTTTTGCAACGATTAAAGAACAAGCTGGCAGCATCGATGGATTGGCCCATTGCATCGCTTTCGCGAAAACAGAAGAACTGGCGGGTAATTTCTCGGATACTTCACGCGACGGCTTTTTATTGGCTCAAAACATCAGCTCTTACTCACTAACAATCGTTTCGCGTTATGCGAAAGAATTGATGACAGAAGGCGGCAGTATTGTAGCGCTTACTTATATTGGCGGCGAACGCGTGATGCCGAACTACAACGTAATGGGCGTAGCAAAAGCTTCGTTGGAAATGTCGGTCCGTTACCTAGCAGCTGATTTAGGTCGACAAGGCATCCGTGTCAACGCGATTTCTTCAGGACCGATTCGCACGCTTTCATCTAAAGGAGTTAGTGATTTCAACACGATTTTGCACGAAATCGAAGAAAAAGCACCGCTTCACCGCAACACGACACCTGAAGAAGTTGGCGACACAGCAGCATTCTTATTCAGCAATATGTCCCGCGGAATTACAGGGGAAACGATACACGTAGACAGCGGTTTCCATATTTTATAAAAAGTCATAATAAAAAGCAGTTCCGCTATACTCTGCGGGACTGCTTTTCGTTTTGACTACATTAAATTTTTGACCATGGCGCGATGCGGTATGCCAGCATCCAGAAATTCCGGTGAACTGACTTCGTAGCCAAGCTTTTCATAAAAAGGAATCGCATAAGATTGAGAATTGAGTTTTAATGTAAAGAGTCCGGCTTTTTTCGCGTGCTCTTCCATTTCGTTCATCAATAACACGCCTACATGCTGCCCGCGGTATTCTTCGAGAACACAGACACGCTCTATCTTGCCGATACTCGCTTCAGCTTCGCGGATTCGAGCGGCTGCAATTGGCTGCTCCAGGTTATACCCGACGAAATGAGTGGCATCATCGTCGTATTCGTCCATTTCGACATGCAAAGGCACGCCTTGTTCTTCCACGAATACTTTTCTTCTTACTTCAAATGCTTGTTCTTTTTCAGCGGCAGTTTCTGCAATTGTAACTTTCAGCAATTAAACTTCATCTCCAGTTAAACGGAATGTATCGTAAACAGTCCACGATCCGTCTTCCAATTGGTAAAGAATGTGGAAACGATCGATGGTTTCTTCATGATCAATGCCGACCATTTTCAATTGGCCGAAAATATCCGCATGTTCTGAATCGGATAATTTTTGAGCCACCGTAATGTGCGGTACAAAAGAATACTTAGGCGGACCGCCGTAGAAGTCCGAATGCAAATCTTCATGAATCGCAGTAAGTTCAGGTGTCGGTTCGATTTTAAAATACAATGTATTGGTCAATGGTGCAAAGCTGCTTACGCGCGTCGCATGAATCGTTAATGGCTTATGGCGTTTCGCGATATTGGCCATTTCTTTCGTCATGGCTTTGATTTCTGAATCATCCGCTTCAAAAGCGTCTTTCAACGTAATGTGCGGCGTGATCAATTCGTAATGGGGATCATAGCGCTTGCGGTAAGAGTTCGCAATATCTTGCAACTTTTTCGATGGGAATGCAACAATACCATACTTCATAAAAAGGCCTCCTCGTCAGTAGTAGCTAGTTCATTAATTATTATATCAAAAAATGTTTGACAGCAGGGAATTCTGGCTACATGCCGAAATTCTGTACCAATGCCCTTTTTAAGTCCGGCTGCCAATGCTTCCAGGTATGGTCTCCATCAAATTCTTCATAGAAGATGGAAAATCCTTTATTTTTCATCAGTTGGTTTAATTGGCGGTTTGGCTCTAGGAAATTTTCCGTGCCGCCAGAAGTCAATTTCACTTCAGTTTCGCCTTTGCCAATTACGTGATATACCGTGAAGAGGTTGCCTGATTTGAAATGTTCGACAGACTCAAGCAATTCTTTGCCAACTTTAGGCGATTGCAATATGACCCGGCCAAAAATATTCGGGTATTTTAAAGCAGCGCTTAATGAAACAGTAGCGGCTAACGAATCTCCGATTAATGTGCGGCCCATTCCGACTTGGTAAGTTGGGTAATGCTCATCTACGTACGGAGCTAGTTCGTGAGCAAGAAAACGTAAATAGGCGCCGTGTTGTTTGCCAGTCGGTTCGTATTTGTTGTTGCGATCTTCCACGCTCTTATATGGAATGCCGATCACAATAATGTTTTCGATTTCCTTATTGTCCAGTAATTCATCGATGACACGCGGAATGCGTCCGAGCTGAAAATAATCTTTGCCATCTGATGCAATCAAGACAGTATATTTATATAATGGCGAATAATTAGCTGGAAGGTACACCAATAACTGCATGTCTTCCTGCAATTCGTTGCTATATAATGAGATGTCTTGCACAGTTCCTCTATTCATCCTTCTGCCTCCTCGTACAATCTGTATGAAAATTGTAACATATCCTCAGCTATTGGTATAATAAGCATGTAAGCATACTTTACCAAGAAAGGGGTTTTATCTATGGATGGCGGAAATTCAAGAGTTCATTCACAAGAAGTAACTCAAGCCGCGCACGACGCTCTTAAGAATAGAGGCGTGACCATCGAAGATATTGCAGAAATCGTACTTGATATGCAGCTTCCCTTTAATCCAGGATTAACAATTGAGCATTGTATCGAATCGGTGGAAAGCGTTCTTCAAAAACGTGAAATGCAGCATGCCTTGTTGGTCGGCATCGAATTGGATGTCTTATCTGAACAAGGAAAATTATCAAAACCATTGCAACAAATTGTTGAGTCGGATGAAGGCCTCTTTGGCGTAGATGAAATGATTGGGCTTGGCGCAGTTATGACTTATGGCAGCATTGCTGTAACGACGTTTGGGCATCTCGACAAAAACAAAGGCGGCATCATCGATAGACTTGATTCGAAAGTAGGGCAAGAAATCCATACATTCTTGGATGATCTTGTATGCAGCATCGCAGCATGCGCCTCGGCGCGAATTGCTCACCGGACAAGAGACTTAGAAGAAAAAGGAATGACATTTGAAGATATTGCACCGGAAGAAACAGCTCCGGAGATTTATGTAGAAGGCACGGAAACGTAACCGCTTCCAATTTGTGTATGAGGAATTCTTGTTTTTATAAATTCAGATAGCAATTAGATAGAAAGTCATGATAAGATATTGTTGGAAACATTTAATCTATTTAAAGGGGAGATAATAACTATGGCGAAAAAGAAATTTGGTATTTTAGCGGCTATTACTTTGGCAGGATCAGTCTTTTTAGCAGGATGCGGCAGCGATGAGCCTGCATCAGAAGGCGGTTCTGGCGATCCAGAATTCCTAAGCATTTTGACTGGCGGAACGACGGGAACATACTATCCACTTGGTGGCGCAATGGCGAACATCGTGGAAGAAGAAACTGGCATCAAGACGACTGCTGAATCGTCCCAGGCTTCTGCAGCCAACATGACAGCTTTGGCTGATGGCGGAGCACAAATCGCATTCGTTCAAACGGATACAGCTTTCTATGCAACAGAAGGAACAAACATGTTCGAAGGAGAGAAAATCGATAACGTATCTGCAATCGGTGCTCTTTATCCTGAAACGATTCAATTGGTAACAACTGCAAAATCAGGCATCACATCATTTGACGATTTAGCAGGCAAAAAGATTTCTGTAGGAGCACCAGGTTCTGGTACTTATATCAATGCTGAGCAATTGCTAGAAGTTCATGGCATGAGCATGGATGATATTGATGCACAAAACTTAGACTTTGGCGAGTCGCAAGAAAGCTTGCAAGCTGGCCAAATCGATGCAGCGTTTATCACTGCAGGTACACCAACAGGAGCAGTTGAAGGCTTGAGCGCAACTACGGATGTAGTGATCGTGCCAGTAGCTGAAGACAAAGCAGCAGAGCTCATTGAAAAATACCCATACTACGCGAATGATAAAGTGCCATCAGGAACTTACGGGTTGACTGAAGACGTACCGACTGTTTCAGTATTGGCAATGCTAGTTGTTCAAAACGATCTTTCTGAAGAGCTTGTTTACAACATCACAAAAGCGATTTATGAAAACACAGACAAAATCCAGCACGCGAAAGCTGCTTTCATCAAGTCTGAAACTGGTTTGGAAGGTATCGGAATCGATATCCACCCAGGCGCGCAAAAATATTTTGACGAAGTAAATAAATAAAAGCTAAAAGATAATGGGCGATAAAGCGCAAGCTTTATCGTCATTATTTTTTTTCGTTGATCGAGGAGGCTTTATATGCAGAAAAAGCCGGTGCGTTTTATTCTTCTATCACTGTTCGCCCTCATTTTGCTCTTCTCCGCAATGCTCTTTGTACCTGCTCAAAAGAACTACGCGTTCACCGACAACCGGACTGGTGAAACCGCTGCCTATTTGCGCATACAAGAACAGACGTTTAAAATAAAATACATCCATTCCATCCATCTGACAGAAGTGCTGGAAAGCTATAAAATTCTTTCGGATGATTCCATTCAGCTAATGGAGCTAGAATATGAAGATTTCAACATCGGCATGCCTTCAAATGCAGGAGAAGGAGAGACCTTTGTCGAAAAAGACGGAAAGTATTTTATTACAGGAATGGACAGACGCATGGTCGAGTTCCGGCTGTTTGTCGGAGATGTCGATGCCGGGCTATATTTTTTAGCGGATGGCGAAGAATATGATTTGAAAAAAACACTTGTGCGTGGAAAGTCTTATACTTTCAATGTGCAGCGCCTCTCAGTCTATCAGCTATTAAAAGGAGTGAATCTCAATGACCGATAAAATGCCGCCAGAAGATGAACACGTTGTTTCCGCGGAACAACAAAATGAAATATTGAGAAAATATGATTCTGAGTCCAATACCCGTGATTTAAGCGGTACGATGAAGCACGTTGTGTTTTATGGCTTGCTCGCATTTTCACTGTTTCAATTGTATACAGCAATTTTTGGGCAATACACGGCTTACATTCAGCGATCCATTCACTTAGGATTTGCCTTATCGTTGATTTTCTTGCTGTTCCCAGCACGTAAACGCCATGGAGCACGCGCTAAAATAGCCTTTTATGATTACATACTTGCTTTGCTAGCTATTGGCGTCGGACTTTATTGGCCGATCATGTACGATGATTTGGTGTTTCGTTTAGGGCGCGTGACCGATTTGGATTTGGTCGTGGGGATCACAGCCGTGATTTTAACGCTTGAAGCGACACGCCGGGCAGTTGGGTTGCCGATTACGATCATTGCCTCAGTGTTCTTGTCGTATATGTTCTTCGGCCCTAATTTTCCAGGATTCTTGCGCCACCGAGGGCAAGATTTAGATGCAGTTATTCAATTGATGTTCTATACAACGGACGGAATCCTTGGTACGCCGATCAGCGTTTCGGCTACATTCATCTTCGTCTTCTTGTTATTCGGTGCATTTCTTGTGAAAACCGGAGTCGGCATGTATTTCAATGATTTGGCCGTCTCGCTTGCAGGGCATTTAACAGGTGGACCTGCAAAAGTTGCCATTTTCTCAAGTGCGCTGCAAGGAACGATTTCCGGAAGTTCTGTTGCTAACGTAGTAACTTCAGGATCGTATACGATTCCAATGATGAAAAAACTTGGTTACAAAAAAGAATTCGCTGGAGCTGTAGAAGCTGCTGCTTCTACAGGAGGGCAAATCATGCCGCCAATCATGGGAGCTGCGGCATTCCTGATGGTCGAGTTTATCGGCGGCATCACTTATTGGGAAATTGCCAAAGCAGCTGCTATACCAGCTGTCCTGTATTTCAGTGGTGTTTGGATCATGACCCATTTCGAAGCGAAACGAGTTGGATTAAAAGGCTTATCTAAAGAAGAGATGCCTGACCGCAAAGAAGTGTTGAAGAAAATTTACTTGTTGCTGCCAATTGTCGCAATTATCGTCTTCTTGCTTGTCGGAATCCCGACAATGCACGCTGCGTTATACGGCATCTTGCTGACAATTATCGTAAGTTCCTTTAACAAAGAAACAAGAATGAGTTTCAATGATATGATCCATGCATTAGTGGATGGTGCTAGAACTGCTTTAGCGGTCGCTGCAGCTACAGCCGCTGCAGGTATTATCGTCGGGGTTGTTGTGAAAACAGGGCTTGGATTGAGCCTTGCAAACGGCTTGGTATCCGCTTCTGGCGGTAATATCCTGTTGACACTATTCTTTACAATGTTAGCAGCGATCGTATTGGGTATGGGTTCACCAACAACAGCTAACTACGTTATCACGTCAACTATCGCGGCACCGGCTATCATCACTTTATTGATGCTAGACGAGCCTTTTGGAGCAGCCGTGCCAGTTGTCGTTGCGTTATCGGCTCATTTATTCGTCTTTTACTTCGGTATCATTGCCGATATTACACCCCCAGTAGCACTTGCTGCATTTGCAGCATCGGGTATATCCGGTGGTGAACCGATCAAGACCGGTTTTATCGCTGCTAAACTGGCAGCCGCTGCGTTCATCATTCCTTATATGTTCGTGTTATCGCCATCGTTATTGATGATTGATACGACCTTGCCAGAATTGGCATGGGTGTTGACGACTGCGTTTACCGGGATGATCGCGATCGGAGCTGGGTTGATCGGTTATTGGTACCGCAAACTAAACTGGCTTGAGCGAATTATTGCATTCGTTACAGGCTTGGCATTGATTTACCCTGAAGGAATGTCCGACATTATCGGAGCTGTTGCGTTTGTAGTTCTGTTTGTCCTTCAATGGTTGTCACGCGACAAAAAAGAATTAGAAACTTCAGAAGCATAAAAAAAGCGCTGTCCCAATTTTTTGGGGCAGCGCTTTTCCTATTGTCTGTCCAAGTGGTGTGGGAAATACTGTATACTAGATATGCAATGCCTCAGAACAAATGAACATTAATGGATTTTAGGAATAGGATGCAATAAGAACTGTTGATAATACTCGTATTCAATAAAATTGATAATTGATAGGCGGTTAATAGATGAAAAAAGCTATCTTGATTTATGAATTTCTCATGTTTATTCTCGTATTAGTATCGTTATTTATTGCATTTTCAGATGACTTGCAAGCATTGTGGCTGGACCGCGCCATCTGGTTTTTGTTCGTCATTGACTATTCAGTACGCCTGACAAAAGCGGAACATAAATGGCAGTATATCAAAAAGCATCCATTTGAATTGATCGCGATTATTCCGTTGGATGCAATATTCCGTGCAGCGCGATTTGTCCACATTTTCCGTGTGATTCGATTGGTTGGGATAGGTTCGCGTTATTTTAAGCCGGTCTATATGCTCTTAAAGACAAGTGGTCTTGATAAATTATTGGCGGTCACAGCAATATTGCTGTTTATTATCCCGATACCTATCATCATGATTGAACCGGATATCAATAATTTCCCCGATGCGCTCTGGTGGGCGATAGTTACAACAACGACGGTGGGCTATGGCGACATCTCCCCGATCACACCAATTGGGCGCGCGTTAGCTGTGGTGTTGATGCTTGTCGGAATCGGCATTATCGGTACGTTTACAAGCGCTATCACCAACTATCTGAATAGGGAAGGTGAAGTGTCGCGCGATAAGCAAGTGCTGCGGATCATTCATTCAATTGAAGAAACCGAGTATTTGTTGGATGAAGATGTTGAATTGATCGAGTTATATATGGAACGTAAAAAAAGTGAGAATAAAGTTGAGACCGATATGCTAAAGAAATAAAAATAAAAATTCGGCGTTTGGCCTCAGTTTTCATGCTATTGGTATAGCGAAATAGTTAAAAGTGTTTTTAATATTACTTACGAGAATAAAAAGAAGAATATACGAAAAAACCGCGCAAGCATCAAAGCTGCGCGGTTTTTTTCGTATAACTCATATGATTCCTACTGGGCTCGAACCAGCGACCTCTACCCTGTCAAGGTAGCGCTCTCCCAGCTGAGCTAAGGAATCTCAATTACCAGGACAAATTTAATTATAGCGCGTCCTGATAAAATGTCAATAATTATTCTGACAGAAAGATACTCCAGTCATTTTGCGCTTTTCCTTGGACAATCGACCAACATTCAAGTGCTACAGCCTTGCCAGTAAACGGCTCGAATTCCAGTGAGAGCCGGGCAAACATGGGGCCCCAAAAAGGTGCCGCTATATCTTTTGTGATAGTGGCATGCGGCACCCAATGGTTCGGTGAATAATGCGTTTGCTGCCCTGTGAATTCGCGAGTTGCTAAGTCTATGGAACGATGAAAAGCTTTCAATGCGTCCGTAACAGCAGGGGAGACGTAAAACACACCTTGCTGCTTGAAGAAACCGAGTGAACCGAATTCGAGCGGTAATTGAGCGGCTTGTTCAGCAAACGGTGCCAATGCATTTTTTAAATCAGTCGGGTTGGTTTGTTCATAAACTTGTATAGTCGTATGCGGCGGCAGCATCGGCGCAGAACTTAAACTTGCCGCGTTCGCTTGTTTTTGCAGATGTTCTATTTTGTTGGATGTGGTGTAATCAAAACGTAAAACGATTGCTTGCATCAAAAGATTCCTCCATTATTGACCGGTGCTTTGAAAGCCGGCTTGTTGTGCTTCTTGTTCTGTACAGAACCATTGTTCCGGATTGGTTTGTTCATAAGAACTTTCTCCAGGCATGTGATAAATTTTCTTGCCGCTTCGGTTGATATTGCCTTTGATTTGGCAATCACCAGGCGTATCGGATGTGCTTGCGCCTCCAAAAGCATCTGCATTAAATCCGCGATCAGTTGAATAATTCTCATATTCCCAAATGCCTATTCCTGCATCTTTCGCCTGTTGCTCTGCTCTTTCGAAGTCGTCTAAGTACCGTGTATTCGGTGGGAAAACGTAAGCGACACGTGCCATGCCTGATTCAATCAATTGCTCTTGAACGCTTTCACCATCGACATAAATGTACGCAAGCAATCGACCGAAATCGTCAAAACGTTCGCCAACGTCAAATTCGATCGTCACATCTCCAGAATTGATCAACTGCTTGTTTGCAGCGGTCGCTTCTTTGCCAAGGGGCTGTTCACCGAGCCGCGGATGATTCGTTTCAGGGGTGTCGATTAAAAGGTAGCGCACGGTTTCTTCTTTACCGTCGTACATAATTTTGATGGTGTCGCCGTCAATGACAGAAGTTACTTCCACATCAATTTGATCTTTAGATCCGGAAGTTTCCGTTGATTCCAGCAACCCGCATCCAGAAAGGATAGTCAGTAATAGTAATAGGCTAATTATTTTCTTCATAGCGAATCCATCTCCTATCTTTCTATTATATTTTCCAATGATGCCGCTTGCAAACCCGAATCGATTCGTCTAAGTTTGAAAAAAGGGGGACTCGCCATGCAATTGACTGTGCCATTTTATTATGATTTTGATCGCGTTCTTGAACGGCTATCGCTCGACCCGCTTCACGCTGTATCTATTTCTGAGCGGCTAGTTCGGGTGCCAATGCCTGAAGGGAATGTGGTGGCTGTAAAAGCGATAGGGACTAGCGATCATCCGTTGTTTACCGTTAAAGGCGCAAAAGAAGAGCAGTTGGCTCACGTGTCGTCTATTTTTCATTTTCATCAATCACTGGAACCGGTCGCCGATCATTTTAGCGATACGAGTCTTGCTCATTTATTCGAGGAACATAAAGGAACCCCGCTGGTGCGAGAGTTCTCGCTATACGGTGCTTTAATGAAAAGCATCATCCATCAACAATTGAATCTGTCATTTGCCCACACCTTATCGAGCCGCTTTGTACAAACATATGGCAAAGAAATAGACGGTGTGTGGTTTTATCCAGAACCGGAAAAAATCGCGTCGCTGCAGCCTGAAGAGCTGCGGCAGCTTCAATTCAGTACGAGAAAAGCGGAATATGTGATCGGTTTGTCTCAAGCAATTGCGTCCGGAAATTTACGGTTAGATGAATTAGCTCGGAAGACGGATGAAGAAGTGGCAACTGAGCTGATTTCTTACCGCGGCATTGGTCCTTGGACTGCGCAAAGTTTTCTGATGTTTGGTCTTGGACGCCCGAATTTATTTCCTTTGGCGGACATTGGTTTGCAAAATGCATTGAAGATTCAATGGGAACGAACCGATAAGCCAAAAGCGGAAGAAATAATGGAGCATTTGCCAGATTGGTCACCGTATCTCTCGTATGCGGCACTCTATTTATGGCGGAGCATCGAATAAAAAAATAAAACAAACCGCCATTCCATATTCTTTCAGGAAAGGCGGTTCTATGTATAGTGCCTGCAATTTGCCATGATTGGTTCCTTCAATTAAGCTTGCGTCTCCATGTCGCTCGTAGAACTTTCAAGGTATAAGAACGATTCTTGTTCGACCGTCTCCATTTTGTCTTTGTTGATCCCCACTTCAAGTTCGCCTGAGAAAATAGGCTCCCACCAATTTTTTTGTTTGTCCATCGTTTGTTCCTCCTCTTCGAGTCTAGTTGAATTGTTTGACTATTCTATACCCTGAAAGGTTACACTGATAAACAAGAACTTTGAAAACAAGCCATTTGGCCTTTAGAAAAGGGGAGAGTTATGAATTCAATCGGTATAATCGGTGCAGGCATCGTAGGTGAGCGCATCATTCAGCAAATCCAGCAAGAAGGAAAGCTGGACATTAAGGGTGTCTATGATGAACAACAAGAAAGACTTGATTATTTACATGAAACGTACGGTGTGCCCATTGCCGACTCATTGAAAGCGGTGATCCATTCGGATATCGACTGGCTTTATATCGGGACGCCGCCAGCTTCACATGCATCCATTGCTCAATTGGCGGCGAGTGCGGGCATCAATGTACTGAGTGAAAAACCGCTTGCTCACGATGCCGCGGCGGGACTTGAAATGGTGGAAGCTGCAGCGAGCAATCGCATACAGACTGCCATGCATTTTCCCCTGATGTATAAGCCAGCGGTGCACGAAATGGTCAAACGAATTCGTAACGGCAGCATCGGAAACATCATGCGCGTCGAATTGCAAACGTTCTTTCCGGACTGGCCGCGTGGTTGGCAACAAAATCCGTGGATCGGCTCTCGCAGTCAAGGTGGTTTTGTGCGCGAAGTCTTTCCGCATTATTTGCAATTGATCAACCGTATTTTTGGTGGCTTGACTATTCAGCGCCACCTGATCACGTATCCGGAACAATCGGATCTTTGTGAAACGGGTTTGCTAGCTCACGGAGTGACCACAAATGGTACGCCGCTATTGCTTTCTGGAATAAGCGGAATCGGGCAACAAGAATTATTGCAATTCAAAGTGTACGGGGAAAAAGGCGTATTGACCTTGGAAAATTGGTCGAATTTATATGAAGAACTAAAAAACAAAGAACGTATTGAATTGAAAGATTTCCCTGTAGTTCCGACCTTGTTTGAATCGATGCGGGAGCAATCTACATTATTGGTATCTTTCGAAGAAGGACAAGTTGTTCAGCAACACATCGATCATTTATTAAAGGAAGAGTGATTGCGGAAATTTGGATAGGGTATAGAGCAGTATGAAGATATAGGAGGTCGGACGATGAATTTTACAGCTACAGATGTGGAAAGCA
>JBFEIJ010000050.1:0-20322 GCA_041553775.1 Planococcus sp. (in: firmicutes) | reverse complement strand
TTGCTAACGTCAATACAATCGGCTACAAAAAAAGCACAATCAATTTCCAGGATTTGCTGAGCCAGAATTTATCGAATAGCGGCGTAAATCCGATGCAAGTCGGCTTAGGCTCTCAAGTTTCGTCCATGAACGTTGTTCATACACCAGGATCAGCCATGTCAACAGGCGTCGGCACCGATTTGGCCATCATGGGGGACGGTTTTTTCATGGCAGCGGATCTTGACAAAGGTCAAACTTTCTTAACGCGTGCTGGAAATTTTGTCGCGGACAAAGATGGTTTCTTGGTAACGAGCCAAGGCTTGAATGTTTTAGATGCGACAGGAGCAGCTATCCGAGTAGATCCTGCAACGTATTCATCTTTCACGATAAACCGTGAAGGACAAGTAATTGGAAAATATCCGGATGGCACGGAAAATCCAAATCCGTTGCACACAGTCGGAATCGCTAATCCACAAAATCCGGCAGGCTTACTTAAATACGGTGGATCGTTATACGAACTGACTGAAGCGTCAGGTCCATTAAACCCAGGAACGGCAGCAAATGCAGCATCACTAGTTTCTGCAGGTATGTTGGAAATGTCGAATGTTGACTTAACAGAAGAATTTACGGAAATGATTGTTGCGCAGCGTGGTTTCCAAGCAAACTCCCGAACGCTTTCAACTTCCGATGAAATTCTCCAGGAAATCGTTAACTTGAAACGATAAGACAGGAGGGACTGGCTGAAAGCGCAATAGCCGCTTTCAGCTGTTTATATGATTGAACTGACAAGGTTAAACGGAACGAAGTTTTCGTTGAATGCCATTTACATCGAGCGAATCGAATCAACGCCGGATACAGTCGTCACGTTGCTGTCCGGAAAAAAAGTGCATGTACTAGAAGCCGTAACCGATGTGGCTGATAAAATCACCGCTTATTATCAACAAATCAATATTTTGCCGACATCGCAACGGCCGACCGAAGACCGGTGAGGGGAGGAAATGACATGGGGAACCAATTGACCGACAACCACGCAGATGCTATTTTTTCAAAGCTTTCGAAAGAACCGACGCCTATGGAGCAGCGGTCGGTGCATACGTATGATTTTAAAAAGGCTTTGCGCTTTTCACAAGACCAAATCCGTACGCTTACTCGCATTCACGATAATTGCGCACGTTTATTGACTTCCTACCTCTCAGCACAATTGCGTACTCATGTTCAAATTTCTGTAGCATCTGTTGAGCAATTTACCTATGAAGATTTTGTGCGCAACGTTCAGAAAAAATCCATATTGGGTGTGTTTAATGCACCGCCGCTTCAGGGCAGCATGCTGATGGAATTTTCTCCGGACCTGACGTACATCATGCTGGATCGCATGCTGGGCGGACAAGGAATGGTTTCGACGGTGCAAAATGAATTGACGGAAATTGAAATGAGCGTGATTGAACGGGTATTCGTGAATGCCTTGGAAACTTTCGGCGAAGCATGGGAATCTGTCGTGAGAATTTCACCTGAACTAAAGGAAATTGAAGTGAACCCTCAATTTTTAACAACCTCTGTACCGAACGAAACGGTCATACTTGTGACATTGCAAACCATTATTGGCGATAGCCAAGGAATGATTAATATCTGTCTGCCCCACGTTGTTTTAGAACAAGTGCTGCCGAAATTATCAGCGCGTCATTGGTTAGCAAATCAGAAAAAAGCAATTCAAAGCCATGAAGCCTTGGCGCTCGAACAAAAAGTGCAAAGCACCCGACTTGATGTCAAAGCCGTACTTGGCAGATCATCGATCACAATTGGCGATTTTCTCGATTTGAAAATTGGCGATGTCATTCGCTTGAACGAATCCATTACAGATCCTGTAACGATTCTGGTGGATGAAAAACAGAAATTTCTGGCGCAGCCGGGTATTTCCAAAGGACGCGTAGCAGTCCAAATTACCGGTGTACAGGAAGAAGGGGAAGAATAACATGAACTTTGATAAATTAAGCTCTGGAGAACTCGAAGGCTTGCTCGGTCAAAAAGAGCCAAGCGATCAAACGATGTCAGCTGCGAGTTTGGTGCAATTAGAAAAAGAGGCATTCACAGAATTATTGACCGTGTCGTTAAGCAGCGCTGCTGGACCGCTTAGTGCGTTATTGAAACAAGAAGTCAAAGTGACAGCGCCGAGCTTGGAAGTGAAAAAAAGCGATGAGGTACTGGGTGCTGCCGCTTCACCTTTCTTTGTTGTATTAGGAGAATACAAAGGTGATGCAGCTGGAATCCAATTGCTTGCTGTCAGTAAAACGGATGTTGAAAAACTTGTGAAATTGACTGATGACGCGAGTGAACCGGAAGACATGGAAAAGCAGTTTGAAGTATTGCAAAGCACGGTAGAAACAATGTTTGCGCCGATTACAAAAACGATGGGCATGTTATTGGAAAAAGAAATAGCGTATTCGATGTCCGGAACCGACATTGTCGAAAGCCAACAAGCTTTTCCCATTGCGAAATTCACAAACGAACAATGGTTCACCGAATCGCTTTTCCAAGTGAAACTTGCTGCTGAAGTGATCGCGGAATTTTCACTTTGCCTTCCTGTCCGACTTGTTAAAGCGGTGGCAGGAGTGTTAACTGAGGCGCCGGAAGAGGAATATGTAGAGGAGTCCAAAGATATGGAGTTTCCAAACAAAAACCAAATAGCGGGAAACACGCATCGCAATAGCAATCCCACTATTCAATCTGTCCAATTCTCGAACTTCGATGAATCTGCTTTGGACCAATCAGAACCGAATAACCTAGACATGCTGATGGACATTCCGTTGCAAGTGACCGTTGAACTTGGACGCACAAAACGCATGGTCAAAGAAATACTGGGCGTCTCGCCAGGTTCGATCATCGAACTCGACAAACTTGCTGGTGAGCCTGTCGACATTTTGATAAACAATAAAGTCATTGCAGTAGGTGAAGTCGTTGTCATTGACGAGAACTTTGGTGTCCGCGTAACGGATATTCTCAGCACAGCTGACCGCCTATCCAAACTGCGCTAATGGCAATCGTAAGGAGTCTATCCAGAGTGCAATACACCCGAAGATTTGTTTTCATCATTTTATTAATCGCATTGTTCACAGCGGTCGTTTCTGTTTCACCGGCGTATGCTGAACCCAACGTCGCGGATTGGCTGGAAGACGACGGAACGGGGACTGAACAAGCACCCAAGACGGTCGAACCGGTCGTTGTCAAAGAAGAACAAAGCCTTTTTGGCAT
This sequence comes from Planococcus sp. (in: firmicutes), assembly GCA_041553775.1. Lineage (GTDB taxonomy): Bacteria > Bacillota > Bacilli > Bacillales_A > Planococcaceae > Planococcus. The sequence continues at coordinate 17,097 of JBFEIJ010000050.1, read as the reverse complement.
CATTTTGAAATTGGTCGTTTACACCGTATTGATTTTGGCGATGATTTACGGCTTGATCAAATTTTTGGCGATTCGTCAGCGGAAATTCCAACCGAACCAAGCAGTTCAACTCATGGGCGGTACGCCGCTTGGCAACAATAAATCCTTGCAATTGGTTAAAGTCGGTGAGCAAGTACTGTTGATCGGAGTGGGAGATCAAGTGACTTTGATCAAGGAATTCGCCAGCACTGATGAAATTGGATTAGATCGAGTAGCTGATGACACTACGTTGCAAAACTTCAGCAATCCGCTGTTGAACTTATCCAAGTGGAAAAAAGGCACAGATGAAAGCCGCAACAACAAGGCATCGCGGTTTGAGGACTTGCTCGCGCAAAGCTTGACCAAACAAAAAGACAACCAACAGCAATTCAAGCAATCACTCGCTAACAAACCGGAAAACGAAGAAGGTAATCTGTTATGATCGCTGATGTTCTTTTATCCATAAACATACCGGGCATCGACTTCGGCAGTGAAACGCCGGAAGACGTCGGCGTCACGCTGCAACTATTGGCGTTATTGACCATCCTGTCGCTCGCGCCGGCCATCCTGATTTTGATGACCAGCTTCACGCGCATCATCATCGTCTTGTCGTTCGTCCGTACGGGATTAGGAACGCAATCAATGCCGCCGAACCAAGTGCTCGTCGGACTTGCGTTGTTCCTGACATTTTTTATCATGACGCCGGTCTTTACCGAGATTAACGATACGGCCTTGCAGCCTTATCTTGAAGGCGAAGCGACACAAGAAGATGCACTCGATCTGGCGATGTTGCCGATCAAGCGATTCATGGCTGAACATACACGGGAAAAAGATCTCGCCTTGTTCTTCAAATACCAGAACCTCGAGAAACCCGATAGTATTGATGAAATTCCCCTCATGTCTCTTATCCCGGCCTTTGCAATAAGTGAATTAAAGACCGCTTTCCAAATCGGCTTTGTCATATTCATTCCGTTCTTGATCATTGACATGGTCGTCGCCAGCACCTTGATGGCGATGGGGATGATGATGCTCCCGCCGGTCATGATCTCGTTGCCGTTCAAGATATTATTGTTCGTCCTTGTAGACGGCTGGTACCTCATCATCGAGTCCTTGCTGGTTAGTTTTTAAGAAGATAGTTGATATTCCGCAAAACAACTCCGCTTTCCTGCGGGCTTGAGCCGAACTAACTCGGGCTTTAGGCCCGAGTGGATTTCGGCACTTCGCTATCCCGCGGGAGTCTCCATTGTTTTGCTACATATTATCATTTGAAATTTTCAAAACGTTAATTTCTGTTACGAGGTAATCACCATAAACGTAATACATATTTTAAAATAAATATTTAGGTAGAAGAAAGAGTGGAAGGCGGCGACTCCTGCGGGAATAGCGTGAGTCCTGAGACCCCACAGGAAGCGAAGCGACCGAGGAGGCTCAGGCCACGCCCGCGGAAAGCGTCCGCCTGGAACGATTTCTTCCATTATCACAGCTAACCATCCCATCCACCGAAAGGAAGAACAACATGACACCTGATGTAGTGATAAAAATGGCGGAACAGTCGATTTATATGATCATCATTATTTCCGCCCCGATTCTTTTAATCGCGCTTGGCGTCGGACTGCTTGTCAGTGTGTTCCAAGCGATGACGCAAATCCAGGAGCAGACGTTGGCATTTGTGCCGAAAATCATCGCGGTGTTCTTGTCGATTGTCATTTTCGGACCGTGGATGCTGACAATGCTGCTCGATTACACCCGGAATTTGTTCCAGCAGCTGCCACAGCTGATCGGATAGCGCATGGAAGATTTTCTAGGGGCATTTCCGTTTCTCTTACTTATATTCGTTCGCATTACGAGCTTTTTCTTGATCGCCCCGTTGTTTGCAATGAAAGGGGTGCCGAGTCATTTCAAACTTGGACTAGGCGCGCTGTTGGCGTTGATCACGTGGTCCGGGGCAAGTTTTGGCGAGACGATCCCGCTTGATGGTTATTTTATCGGCATGGCCATCCGCGAAGTGATGATTGGCATCGCGCTCGGCTTTATCGCTGCACTGATTTTGTACACGGTGCAAGTTGCTGGGGCTTTCATCGATTTTCAAATGGGCTTTGCGATTGCCAGTGTCATTGATCCACAGACAGGCAGCCAAGTGCCGATTATCGGCCATTTCAAGTATATCTTGGCGCTGTTGTTTTTATTGTCGGTGAATGGCCATCACATGCTGCTTGATGGCATCATGCGCAGCTTGCAGGTGCTGCCGGTCGGCACGTTAACGTTTGCGGGTTCTTCTGAGCTGGGCCGCTTTATATTGGATTTGTTCACTGGCATGTTCTTGTCGGCGTTGCAGATTGCGTTGCCGATTATCGGAGCGTTGTTCCTGACGGATGTGGCGCTTGGCATCTTGGCGAAAACCGTGCCGCAATTGAATATTTTTGCAGTCGGGTTTCCGTTGAAAATATTCACCGGATTTGTGCTGCTGATGTTTTCAATGCCGATTTTCTTTTATATACTGCAGACTTTATTCGAAGAAATGATGGTAAGTATGGGCGAACTGACCCGGTTATTAGGAGGAAGTTAAATGGCGATGAGGTTGGTCCTCGACCTGCAATTTTTTTCAGGTGAAAAAACAGAAAAAGCGACGCCGCAAAAACGGCAGGAATCGAAGCGCAAAGGGGAAGTTGCGAAAAGCGCGGAAATTCCTGCTGCTTTGATCATGATCGGTGGTGTCATGTTGCTGAGCTTTCTTGGCGGCTGGCTGTTGGATCAAATTCTCGCCATTTACCGCATTAATTTTACGCAAAACATCAATTGGGAATGGACGGCCGCCAATGTGCAGGCAATGTTCGAACAGATGACGATGAACGCGGTGAAAATCATGGCACCTATTATGTTGGCCGCAGTGGTGTTCGGCATCCTTGGTAATTACATTCAAGTAGGTGCCATGTTCACGACAGAATCCTTAACACCGAAATTGAATCGGCTCGATCCGATTCAAGGCGCGAAGCGGATATTCTCCATACGGGCTTTGGTGGAATTGGCCAAATCGCTGTTGAAAATCTCCATTATCGGCTTTGCCGCATTCTCCGTATTGTGGGCAGAGAAAGATCAATTGTTTTTATTGTCCCAAAAAACCTTAGGAGCATCGCTGTCGTTTATCGGCGGCTTGACGATCAAGCTTGCATTGACGGCCGCTATCATTTTGATGGTATTAGCGATTTTCGATTATATGTACCAGAAATACGAGTTTGAAAAAAAGATCAAAATGTCGAAACAAGACATCAAAGACGAGTACAAAAAAGCGGAAGGTGATCCGCTGATCAAGCAAAAGATCAAAGAAAAGCAACGCTCAATGAGCATGAACCGCATGATACAGGACTTGCCAAGTGCAGACGTCCTGATTACAAACCCGACCCATTACGCCATCGCGATTCAATACGACGCGGAGACGATGGAAGCGCCGAAGGTCATTGCCATGGGCAAAGATCATCTGGCATTGAGAATCAAAGAAAAAGCGAAAGAACTTGATATTATCATTATGGAAAATAAGCCGCTCGCCCGCGCATTATACGCTCAGGTAGAAGTAGGGGATTCGGTCCCTGAAGATCTATTCCTGGCAGTGGCGGAGGTTTTAGCATATATCTACCGGTTAAAAGGAAAAATCAGCTGATAAGGAAGAGGAGGGAACCCCATGAAAATAAAAGATTATGCCATATTAGTATCCGTCATCATGATTATTGTCATGATGGTCATTCCTCTTCCGCCGTTATTATTGGATATCTTAATCATGGTCAACTTGAGCATCGCATTGACCATTATTCTTGTTGCGATGAACACCCGCGAAGCATTGGAATTTTCCATCTTTCCAACTTTGCTGTTATTAACGACGTTATTCCGTCTCGGACTGAATGTCTCGACAACGCGTTCCATCTTAACCAACCAAACAGGCGGCGAAGTGATTGAAACGTTCGGCTCGTTCGTTGTCGGCGGCAGCGCGATTATCGGGATCTTGGTGTTTTTGATCCTTGTCATCATTCAGTTTTTGGTCATCACAAAAGGTTCGGAGCGAGTTGCGGAAGTGGCAGCACGTTTCACACTCGATTCGATGCCGGGTAAACAAATGAGCATCGATGCCGATCTTGGGGCTGGCATGATTTCCGACATTGAGGCAAAAAAACGCAGAGAAAAAGTCGGCCAAGAAGCGGACTTTTACGGCGCAATGGACGGAGCCAGTAAATTCGTTAAAGGCGATGCCATCGCCGGGATCATCATTACGATCATCAACATTATCGGGGGATTGGTCATCGGAGTTGTCGTTCACGACTTGCCGTTTGGAGAAGCAGCGAACTTGTTTACTCTATTATCCATCGGTGACGGGCTTGTCAGCCAAATTCCAGCGCTGCTTATTTCCACCGCTTCGGGTATCGTCGTCACGCGTGCGGTTTCTGAAGGCAACCTAGGGACGGACATCACGAAGCAGTTATTCGCTTATCCGAAATTATTATATATTGTAGCCGGAACGCTCGGACTGATCGCGGTATTCACGCCGATCAATCCGATGCTGGTTCTTCCGGTCGCAGGTCTTGTCGCATTTGGCGGCTATACAATGCAAAGCAATTTGAACAAAGAAGAACAAGAAGAAAAGGCATCGAGTGAAAAAAGTCCGGAACTCGATGCCATCAAAAGTCCGGAAAGCGTTATCGACCTCTTGCATGTCGATGCGATCGAGTTTGAATTCGGTTACGGCTTGATACCGATTGCCGACAAAAACCAAGGCGGCGACTTGCTTGACCGGGTCATCATGATCCGCCGTCAATGTGCAATTGAACTGGGCATCGTGGTGCCGGTCATTCGCATTCGCGACAATATCCAATTGCAGCCCAACGAATACGTGATTAAGATCAAGGGGAACCGCGTCGCATCAGGCGAAATCATGCTGAATCATTATTTGGCGATGAGCCCGGGCGTTGATGACGATAGCATCGAAGGCATCCCGACAGTGGAACCGGCATTCGGCATGCCTGCGTTATGGGTCAATGAAGACATGAAAGAAGAAGCCGAAATGTCCGGCTACGCGATCGTCGATCCACCTTCTGTCGTTTCCACGCATTTGACGGAAGTGATCAAACGCCATGCGCATGAATTGATCGGCCGCCAAGAAGTGCGGGCGTTGATAGAGAATATCCGGGAATCGTCTCCAGCGGTTGTAGAAGAATTGATTCCGAACCAGATGGCCATCGGCGAAGTGCAAAAAGTGCTCATGAAGCTATTGAAAGAGAAAGTGTCCATCCGCAATTTATTGGCCATTCTTGAAACACTCGCTGATTTTTCCACGCAAACAAAAGATGCCGATATTCTGACGGAATACGTGCGCCAAGCGTTATCGCGCCAAATCACGTTGCAATACGCGCAGCCGAACCAAGCGTTGCAAGTGATTACAGCAGGTGCGAGTCTGGAAAAGAAATTTGCTGAATCTGTTCATCGTTCTGAACAAGGCACGTATTTATCAATTGATCCAGAAAGCACCCAATTGATTTTCCAGAGCATTTCAGATCAGGTTTCGCAATTGCAGCGTACCGGGGTTCAACCAATCTTGCTGGCATCTCCTGGAACGCGCATGTATATGCGCCAATTCATCGAACGTTTTTCACCGGACCTTCCGGTTTTGTCATACAATGAATTGGAACCGGATATCGAAATCCAAAGCGTCGGCATTGTCAATATACCAAGTGGGGCGGTTAATACAACATGAGATTAAAAACATACATTGTTGAAAATGTGGCAGATGCGATTCCAATGATCAAACGAGACTTGGGTGCCGATGCGCTTATCTTAAATACTAAAAAAATCAAAACTGGCGGGTTTTTCGGCTTTTTTCAAAAAGAAAAGTTGGAAGTCATTGCAGCTGTAGAAGCGAAGCCGCTGACTTCTACAAACCCGCCGCCGGTCCCAAGAAATGTGCCAGCTCCTGCGAAAAAACAAGAAGCGCAGCCGGTGATCGAACCGAAACCGACTGAAAATCCTCCACAAGAGGCAGCGGATTTAATCAATGAACTGAAAAGCATCAAGCAATTGATGATGCACGTCGTAGAAGAAGATCGCCTGCCTAAAGTCTTGCAACCGTTAAGCGCGCGCATGACTTCACAAGAAGTTGAAAAAGAAATACAATCTGAAATCTTTGCGAAATTGATTGTGGCACTTGACCGGAATCCAGCGCTTACGGAAGAACAGGTCTATGAAACGGCTCATGCTGAAATTATCCATTTGATCAAAACACATGAAAAAGTAACAGCGGTAAATGACCCGGAAATGGTATGTTTTATCGGACCTACGGGTGTCGGAAAAACGACGACGATTGCGAAAATCGCAGCGGATTACATGTTGCGGGAAGAAAAGAAAGTCGGCCTCATCACATCTGATACGTTCCGTATTGCAGCTGTCGAGCAATTAAAGACGTACGGCGTCATTTTAAACATTCCCGTGAAAGTTGTAGATACCTCTGCCGGCTTGCAGCAGGCGATAACAGAATTAAAGGATTGCGACATTATCTTAATGGATACTGCAGGACGCAATTACCAGCAAAAGCAATATATCGAGGACCTTGAGCGTTTATTGCCAAAAGAGGCGAAGATTCAGATCAACTTGGTGTTAAGTTTAACTTCAAAGTTCGAAGATATGAAAAAAATTATTGAAAACTTCAATACGATCAAAATGGACCAGCTTGTTTTGACGAAAAAAGATGAAACAAGTTCAACAGGCGCGATCCTCAATTTGATCTGCCGTTATGCAATCCCTATCAGCTATATCGGAAACGGCCAAAACGTACCAGACGACCTTGTTGCTGCTAGCCCTGAAAAGATTGCGGATTTTGTGTTAGGAGATAACAGCCATGATTGACCAAGCAAAACAACTAAGAGAAAAAATGCTTCAAAAGACCACGAAAAAGTCGAAGAAATCGAACCGCCAAACACGCGTTATTGCTGTTACGAGTGGCAAAGGTGGAGTGGGCAAATCCAATTTCGCATTGAATTTCGCTTTAAGCTTGATCGAACAGCAAAAGAAAGTGCTTATTTTTGATGTGGATCTTGGATTTGCGAATATTGATGTTTTATTGGGTCGTACGCCGAAAGAATCGATCGCCTCGCTAATCGAAAAAGATTTATCGATTTGGGACATCATTGAAGATGGGCCGAACGGACTTCAGTTCATCTCAGGAGGGACAGATTTTGATGAAATGTTCCGGCTTGATGAAACAAAAATCAATAAATTCTTCTATGAAATGAGTCAGCTTCAAGGTTCTGTCGATTATATTATTTTGGATACCGGAGCGGGCTTGTCCTATGAAAATATGCGCTTTATCTTAGCAGCAGATGACGTCATTTTGGTGACGACACCTGAACCGACATCGATTACAGATGCATATTCCGTTGTGAAGATGGTTCAAGCGAAAGATCCGAATGTTCACATGGCGTTAGTCGTCAATCAATGCACAAGCGATAAAGAAGCAAATAATACGGCTGAAAATTTCAGACACGTAACGGCTAAATTCCTCAACAAGGAAATCGACTTACTTGGATCGATTCCGCAGGACACGAATGTGCCGACTGCTGTAAAAAAACAAATCCCTTTCATGTTGGCGTACCCGAATAGCCAAGCGACCCTTGCAATGAAGAAAATGGCACATGGTTATTTAAAACTGCCAGTGCCGTATAAATTAGGGTTGAAAGGTTTTTTACTGAAAATACTCCTCAAATGACCCGGAAATTATGAAATATCGGTGGTGAAATGCATAATGGCGACGAAACTATCAAATGATGAAGTGGATTACTGGGAAAAATGGCGGCAACACCGCAATCCTGATGCAGGTAACTTCCTAGTTGAAAGATATTCGCCTTTAGTGGACTTTGTTGTGCAGCGCTTCATGGTCAGTCTTCCAAAAACAATCAGCCAAGACGACATCCGCAGCCTCGCTTATGAAGGCTTGCTGGATGCATTTGATAAATTCGATTGGAACAAAGACTTGAAATTCGAAACCTATGCTACCTGGCGGATAAAAGGCGCAGTCATTGATGGATTGCGCCAAAGCGATTGGTTGCCGCGTTCGATTCGCGACAAAGTGAAAAAAATCGAGAAAGCGTATATTGAGCTTGAACAGCAAAATAACGCTGCGGTGACAGATGCTGAAGTGAGCGCTTATCTCGGGATCACGAAAGGCGAATTGAATAAGGCTGTTTCAGAAGCTGCGCTTTCTTCTATTGTCTCCATTGATGAAACCGCCTATGGCGATGATGCAAGTGATAAATACAAAATTGTCGATCCGTCCATTGGCACATCGCCTGAGAAAAACCTTGTTGCCCAGTTGATGAAAGAGTCGCTTACGCGTGCAATAGACCGCTTGCCAGAGAAAGAAAAATTAGTAGTTTCACTTTGTTATTTTGAAGAACTGAAGTTGACTGAAATCGCGGAAGTGTTAAGTGTCAGTGTCTCGCGTGTTTCCCAGTTGCATTCAAAAGCGATTCTGCGATTGAATGCAGCAATTATCGAGCCGCATGACCATTATTGAAAATAAGGAACGGGTGTGTATGACATGAATGTTTTTTTAACAGCAGCATTGCTTTTATCGGTAATGGTGAATATTGGGGCCATTTTCCTTTTGCTGAAGATGCATAAAAAAGAATCGATTGATCCAACATTGACTACGGATGAAATTTACATAGGAATGGAAGAATTTGTGCGCGCAGTCGAAAAAGAAAATAATTACCTCTTCCAAAATATGACTGATTATATTAAAGTAAAAGAACGAGAACTGGAAAAAAGAATTCGTACGATTGAAGACAAACAGCCAGGTTCAGAGATTGTTCAACAAGAAGTAGAGATTGAGCTTCCAAAAATAGAAGATATCCCTTTAAAAGAACACGAAGAATCCGGGTCTGATAAAGTGGAAACTTTGTACAAACAAGGATTTTCTTCAGCTCAAATTGCGAAAGTCCTGAAAATTGAACTTGGTCAAGTTGAATTGATCATCAATATGCTCAAGATAAAGAAAAGCTATCAACAGTAAAATGGGGTGCTCAATTTGCGGATTGACGGCAGTACAGTTTTTCAGGGAGAACGGATGCAAAAATCCCCTACAGATATAAAATCGATTGAATCTTTTGCGGACATCATGAAAAGTTCGCGCATGAAGTTGAGGAATGATTCGTTAACGGGATTAATGGAGCGGGTCGATCTGCAAGGGCAAAAATTAGCGAAACAGCGAACGTTGGAAAATTTATTGGATTATAAAGCATTGGTTAAACAATTCATCAACGAAGCGTTGACCTATGGTTTGCAATTAAATGAAAAACACAGTGAACACCCATTCGGCGGCATGAATACGCATCAATTGATCGAAGTGATCGATGAAAAAGTGTTGGAAGTACAGGATGAAGTGTTGCGCAACGAGCAAGAAGGCATTGATACGTTGCGGCTTGTCGGAGAAGTAAAAGGACTTTTGCTGAATTTGTATATGTAATGGAGACAATAGGAGGACAACATGGATAAAAATCGACGCGAATTTTTTCGTATATTTCTGAACGGCACTGTAAGTGGGCAAATCTCGGTAGCAGGTTGTCCATTTGAACCGCTAAAAATCGAGGATATTAGCGTCAATGGTCTACGTTTTCTCAGCACTGAAAATCTCTCGAAAGATGTACCTGTTTGCTGTGACTTTGCCATTTTGGATCAAGAATTCCTATTGGAAGGAAAAATTATCCGTAAAGAGGAAAAAGAAGAGCTCTTTGAATATGGCATCGTATTTAGGACAGATCAGCGTACAGCCTCTAAATTATTCAAGCAATTAAACTATTACCAAATCCGGCTTCGCAAAGGTGAAATAGAAGTTTAACGATTACAGGTCCAGGCAAAAATGTCGGACTTGTTTTTTTTTGAATTATTTTGCTGTTCGCTGGTTTTCTTGCGTGTTATACTAAAAATTGGTCGTAAATGACAAAAAAATAGTAACAAGAAAAGGGAAAATAGATATGAATAATTCAAAAGTACTTTCGTGGATGGCTGTTATCGTGTGGATGGCTGTGATTTTTGCCTTTTCTCATCAGCCTGCAACTGTCTCCAGCAGCATGAGTTCAGGTATTACGGAAACCATTCTGCAGGCAATTTCACAAGTTTCTGCAGAAGTAGCCATAGATACGGATGCCTTGCATACGTTCGTCAGAAAAAATGCCCACTTTTTCGTCTACCTTATATTAGGTGTGTTGGTCGTTCGGGCCTTGCGCAAAAGCGGTATGCGCGGTTACCGAGGAGCATTTACAGCGCTGTTGATTTGTGCGCTTTATGCGATGTCAGATGAAACGCATCAATTATTCATCGCTGGCCGCAGCGGAGAATTGCGGGATGTTTTGATTGATAGCTCCGGGGCATTTACCGGCATCGGAATCACTTTTTTGATCAGCGAATGGCGAAATGTGAAAGAGTGGACGAACATCAAAACGAAAACTCACGAAGCTAGAAATTGATTGCAGAACCGTTGACTTGAATTCAAGTCAGCGGTTTTTTAATTTGATCTTACCGACCTTCAATTCTTTTAATTGTATATATTTGATATTTATTTGGTCTTAAAAATGAAGTTATTTTATTAATAGATTTCACTTATATGACGATTAAATGCTCTAGTTTTAAGGGTTAAAGATGTTTTAATAGGGTGTTTTATTTTCTGAAGAACTTCTTTTTTTAAGAAATCATAAACATCATTAATAATTATTTGACTTTTCAGTTTATTTTATAGACAATATGTCTAATTCAAAAAACGCTTTGAAATTTGTTGCTTTGAAGAACCTTGACAGAGAATGAAAAACGAAAGGAGTTGGCCAGTGAGCATGAAACCGTTTCTTGTGTTCTTTTGGGCGGCAATCATTATCATTGCGACTTGCAATAATGACGCCCATGCTTTTTTGTTCGATCAAATCATTGGATTCAGTTTCAATGCAACTCCACATTTGGCTGATCTTTTCATTGTGAATGATATTGACTTCACCTATCCGTTTTACTCGATTCAAAAGGCCGGACATTTTTTGTCGTTTGCGTTGCTATACGTACTGCTCTATAACTGGCTTAAAAATCGTTCTCTAGCAGTTGGTCTTGCAATCGGGTTTGCGGTATTCACGGAAGTATTGCAATTGTTTTTTGAACGGGATGGCCGCCTGTTTGATGCGTTAATTGATACAGTTGGCATATTATTGGCGTACGTGGTTGTAAATGCATTCATAACATATAGGAGGACGGAAGCAAAAGACGCTTCTTGACCCGTCTTTTGATAGAATAAGCTAAACGACAGGTATTCGATTTTGATAAGGGGGAGCTACAGTGAAGAAGAAAGTGACAAAAGCGATTATTCCAGCCGCAGGTTTAGGGACAAGATTTTTACCTGCGACCAAGGCAATGCCGAAAGAGATGCTGCCGATTTTAAATAAACCGACCATTCAATACATTATCGAAGAAGCGGTTGCCTCGGGTATTGAAGACATTATTATTGTCACCGGTAAAGGCAAACGGGCGATCGAAGACCATTTTGACAATAATTTTGAGCTGGAAGACAATTTGTTGAAACGTGAAAAATATGAACTGCTCGAAAAAGTGCGCGATTCTTCGAAAGTGGAAATCCATTATATCCGTCAAAAAGAGCCGAAAGGCCTTGGACATGCGATTTGGTGTGCGCGTAAATTTATCGGCAATGAACCTTTCGGCGTCTTGCTTGGAGATGATATCGTCCAGTCCGAAACGCCTGCCCTTAAGCAATTGATGACTCAGTATGAAGAAAATCAATCCTCCATTATCGGCGTCCAACAAGTCGGCATGGCTGATACCCACCGCTATGGAATTATCGATCCGGGTAAAACGGCAGGAAGGCTTTACGAAGTGGAGAATTTTGTGGAAAAACCAAAACCGGGTACTGCTCCTTCAGACTTGGCGATTTTGGGCCGCTATGTGCTGACGCCCGAAATTTTTCAATTTCTTGGCGAGCATACGATAGGCACTGGTGGAGAAATACAATTGACAGATGCCATTCAATTATTGAACAAACAACAGAAAGTTTTTGCTTATAATTTTGAAGGCACGCGCTACGATGTAGGAGAGATGGTCGGATTTATCCGAACTACCATGGAGTTCGCATTGAAAAATGAGGAATACGGTGAGGAAGTTGCCGCGATCATGACGGAATTATTAAAAGAACGAGCACGCTCCTTACAAATAAAGCAATAATGGCAAACCGCTAGATTCACTAGATGAATGTAGCGGTTTTATTTATTTAATAAGGATTTTAGTAAATTGAGTATTCAGAATATAAGTTGACTTGAAACAATCAGGTTGATATCTTAATTATAAGTAGGCAGGCTGGCAGAAGGAGGGATCCAATGTGACGGACAAGAAAAAAATCTTGATCCTCGGTGGTACTTACCACATGATCGATGTTGTGAAAACGGCGAATGCGATGGGATTTTACACAATTGTCACCGATAAAGTTGTTGGGTCTCCGGCCAAAAGCTTTGCGGCTAAATTTTATGATGTAAGTACGGCGGATATTCAAAAGATGATTGAAATTGTGCGGCATGAAAAAGTCGACGGCATCTTTACGGCATTTGAAGACATCAATACGTGGAATGCAGAGAAAATAGCACGCGAAACAGGATTGCCTTTTTACGCCACACAAGCGCAATTAGAAATTTCCTCGAACAAAAACAAATTCAAGGAATTTTGCCGACGATATCATGTACCAGTTATTCCGGAATATACAGCGGGGGACACGCTCCTTGAAGAAAAGATGCACAACATGAAGTATCCGGTCATCGTCAAGCCAATCGACAGTTACGCAAGCAAAGGGATTACGGTGTGCTACAACCCGCCTGAAGTGCGCTCTGCATTTAAAAAAGCTTTGCGTTTTTCAAAATCCAAAAAGGTGATTATTGAACCGTTTATCGATAATGCATACGGCGTTCAAATGTTCTATACAGTGTGTAGAGGCGATGTTGTGTTAAATGCGACTACCGATCGATTTGTGCATAAACAGTCGAAAGAACACCCGCCGCTGCCGATTGCCATGACGTTTCCTTCCAAACACCAGGAACGGTATATAGAGAAAGTGGATCCGCATGTGCGCGATTTGATTCGCGGCATGGGAATTGAAAATGGACTGGTGTTCATTCAGTCGCTTTACGAGGATGAGACATTCTATATTTATGAAATGGGGTTTCGCTTCAGTGGCGAGCAGCATTATAAAATCATCGAACAACAGACGGGCATCAATTTGCTTGAAATGATGCTCAATTTTGCGGTGGGCGAAGACATCAGAAATTATGACATGACCGCTTTCGATAATGGCTTCATGCCAAAGCCATCATGCAATTTGCCATTTTTACTTGGCGACGGCACCATTGCTAAAGTTGAAGGATTGGATAAAATCGAAAAAATGGAAGAGCTTGTGTCGTATTGCCTCAACCATGAAATTGGCGACACCATTGCAGCAAATGGCTCGTACGCACAGATGTTTGGCAGGTTTAATTTGGTTGCGGATTCAGAAGATCATCTTCACAAGGCTATTGAACAACTTTACAGGACATTAAAGGTTGAGTCGGTGGATGGCAAGAGTATGCTGCTTGCAAAACACGAACCGATCACACAAAGCAACGCCAAGTGAATTCAAGTATTGAAAAAGGCAGAAGCGTTGAATTTCGCTTCTGCCTTTTTGATTAATCAGCCCCTGTAAATCGGAAAATGTTCTGGATTTTCACCCGAGCTGTATTCAGCCAATAGATTATAGATGGTTTCGTTCCGGATTTTTTTACCGGTGAGTATGGCTAACGGTTCGGTTTTAGTGAAACCGCGTTTAAAGCGGTATAGCACATCGCTGGTCGCTCCGCCGAGGTGCAATTGCTTCTTGCCATGCTCGACGCCCCAACGGCAGCCTTCATTCAATACAAGGCTATTGCCGGCGACGTGGAAAAACTCGGGATCGTTTGCTGCGAGATGGTAATGCAGGAAATCCCCGTGATGCAAATACAAAGCTCCGGAAATGTAGTGCCCCTCGTATATTGCATAAACAATGAATTGTTTTCCTTCTAGCAAGGAGAAAGATTGAGCCATTAACTCTTTGCTGAATTGATAATGGGAGGGAATGTTATTTCGTTTAGCCATGATTTCATAAAGACGATGAACTTCTTCAATCGTTGCACCGGTGTAATCATATTCGATTTCGACATTGTTCTTTAACGCACGCCGAACTTGTTGGCGGGTACTCGACTTAAATTCTTCCATAAAGTAATCGGAGACGCTTAAATCGATGTACATTGAAATACCACGATCATCGATGCTATAGAGCTCTTTGAAATCTTCAGCATTTTTCACCCACGCATTAAAGCGAACATATTCAGATACAATATTGTGGTCCGTGCAGTATGCTTGAAATTTTTCTTCGAATGCCGCAGCCAGTTCTTTTCTTCTACCAGGTGCGCAACTGACAATCACTGGACCGCTTTGACCAAAAGGAGTAATCGTATCGTAATATGGTTCATCTCCTAAAGAAATCGGAATCGGCCTCATGATAAATTGGTAGTAGACGTGGCCGTAGTCGGTAACAAATTCAAAAACTTTGTTCTCCCCGCCATCATGGCTTTCGTAGGCTTTTCCCCATTCTGGCAAGAAAAAAATGTCGGACAATAACGTTGTAAGCATAATCGGCATTCAATGCTTCCTCCTTTGAGTATTACTAGATTAAATATCAACAATTCTTATGCACTAAGATAATCGTAAGAGTGTATGGTTAAAATTAGGTTAAATGAATCACTTGAAACTCGGGGAATGGATACATGCTAAAAAATAGCAAGAGAAGAGAGTTTAAATACCTAAATTAAAATTGAAGGATAAGAGAGTTTTAAAATTCAGAATATTTTATTGACAATAAACTGGTGAACTGATAACTTGGTAGGTAATAGGCAAAAAGTTTCTAATGCATCCAGATTTTAGTGGAATTTTTATAAAAATTTGCGTTTTAGGTTTAATGGACTTTCTAGTGCACTCGGGAAAAACACAGTAAGAACGTGTTGGAGATTGCTGTTCATTCAAATGAAATGCTGGGAGATGTTACAGTGAATACAACTAAGCAGAAAAAAGTGTTAATCTTTGGCGGCATTACACATATGATCGATGTGGTAAGAACAGCTAAACAAATGGGATTGTACACGATTGTGGCTGATAATAGTGTTGGTTCACAGGCCAAAGCATTTGCAGACAAAGCATACAATATCGATACAATCGATACTGAAAAATTAACGGAAATAGCGAAGAAAGAACAGATTGATGGGATTTTCACAGTATTTGATAATATCAACACGTGGAACGCTTTGAAATTATGCAAAAAGCTGAATTTGCCATTTTACGCATCAAATGAACAATTGGCCAATCTAACATACAAAGAGAAATTCAAGGAATTTTGCCAGACATTCAATGTAGCAGTAATTGAAAATTACAGCAGAGAAGCTGCATTCTGGAAAAACATCGAATTTCCTGTCGTGGTTAAGCCGGTAGACAGTTACGCTAGCCACGAAATATCGATTTGCTACGATCAACACCAGCTTTCTGCTGCATTTATGATGGCAGAAAATTGGTCGAAATGCGGACAAGTCATAGTCGAACAATTTACTGGCCAAACAGATCACGTTGAAATGCATTACACAGTTTAATCAGGAATTGAACCGGTATGTAAAACGACAATAACTTTAACCGATTTTTAGTTAGTGGAAATGGGGACGGCGCAATGATGGATATTTTTTTCGAAACGAATTATGGAAAAATATACGAAGAGATCGAGAACGGGGTTTGTGAAACTTATCAATTCTCACATCCGCTTGGATCTATTACCCATCTGTTTATAAAGCGGCCTGTGCCAACGTCAGTGGACGGGGAAAAATATTATGATATCGTCACGCCTTATGGCTATGGGGGACCGCTAATTACGTGCAGTAAGGAATCCGATAAAGCTGATCTAGTTCAAGCATTCAAAGTTGATTTTCAGCAATATTGCAACGACAATCGCATTGTCGGTGAGTTTGTCCGGTTCCATCCGATATTCGGCAATGCTTTAAATTTTAAAGATTGCTATGATATTGAATTTATGCGGAAAACGGTAGGCACCAACTTAAAGGATTATGCAGACCCGGTCCAGGAAGAATTCTCAAAATCTACGCGTAAAGCAATTCGGCATGCATTGCGATTAGGTATAGAATATCGCATCACGGTTAACCCGATAAATCTCGACAAATTCACAGAACTTTATCACATCAATATGAAGCGTGTGCATGCTGAGACTTTTTATTACTTCGATAAAGTTTATTTCGATCGCATATTAGACCTTTTCGGTAAACATGTCGTGCTGGTCGAAGCTGTTTACGAAGGAGAAGTCATTGGGGCGGAAATGCATTTCGTTTACAATAACCTAATTCATACTCATTTATCGGGCACTTTGGAAGGCTATAGTCATTTATCGCCGGTCTATGTCATGACCTATGCAATCGTAATGTGGGGCAAAGAAAATGGCATGGATTTGATTCACGCTGGCGGAGGCATAACAAATGAGCCAGATGATGGCTTGCTGCTCTTTAAGAAAAAATTTGGTAAAAACACCGAATTCGATTTTTATGTCGGCAGAAAAGTATGGAATGAAGCGGTCTACGCGAAACTGTGCGCTGCCTCTGGAGCGACTCCGGAAGAAGAGTTCTTTCCGGCATACCGAGCGAAGGGGACTTGGCAAGTCAGCAAAGTTTAAGAAATTGCATGCAAATAGAACTTATTAGGTAGATAAAAATAAAACAAATTGAAAAGCCGCAGCGCAGCTGCGGCTTTTCTTAGGTTGTCGAGAAAGTATGAAAACCCGTATTTTCCGAAGCTTATCGCTCGCTTTCCGTGGGGCGGGAATCGAGCCTCCTCGATCGCTTTAAAACCTTGTGCTCCTGCATCGCTGCGCTAGCTTCGTCGCAAAGATTAGACCGAATGCAGTTCGGTCTAATCTTGTCTGCGGGGTCTCTCAAACCCGCTAGACCCACAGGA
>JBFEIJ010000049.1:0-20739 GCA_041553775.1 Planococcus sp. (in: firmicutes) | reverse complement strand
TTGTCACGCGAAATTCTTGAGGAAGCTTTAACTCAAGCGCAAGTTGGCAGAATCCACATTTTAGAATCGATGCTAGCGACGATTGCTGAGCCAAAAGCTCAACTTTCTAAATTTGCACCGAAAATCATCATGGTCAAAATCAATCCGGATAAAATCCGCGATGTGATCGGGCCAGGTGGTAAAGTCATCAATAAAATTATCGAAGAAACGGGCGTTAAGATTGATACAGAGCAAGATGGTACAATTTTCGTGTCGTCAATCGATGAAGAAATGAACGCAAAAGCGAAAGCGATGATTGAAAACATCGTCCGCGAAGCGAAAGTTGGAGAATATTACGAAGGCAAAGTGAAGCGAATTGAAAAATTCGGCGCATTTGTTGAGCTATTCCCAGGGAAAGACGGTCTTCTTCACATTTCTGAAATCCAGGAAGCACGGACAAAAGAAGTGGAAGACGTCTTGAAACTTGATGATGTCTTAAAAGTGAAAGTCGTTGAAATCGACCGCCAAGGCCGTGTGAATTTATCACGCAAGATTGTCTTGAAGGAAGAAAAAGAAGCGGCTGAAAAAGCAGCTGAATAAGAAAACTTAAAAAAATTGCCAGCTTCGGTTGGCAATTTTTTCGCATTAGGAGGAATTTTTACATGGTTACTATTCATACTTGTGGAAACGGTCTACGCATTGTTTCTGAATCCATTCCACATTTTCGCTCAGTCGCTGTCGGTGTGTTCGTGAAAGCGGGCTCGCGCGATGAGTCGCCTGAAGAAAACGGCATAACCCATTTTATCGAACACATGCTTTTCAAGGGCACTGAGACGCGTTCTGCAAAAGACATTGCGCGGGAATTCGACCGTATTGGCGGCGATATCAATGCCTATACCTCTAAAGAATATACGTGCTATTACGCAAAAATTTTGGATCACCATGCAGAGCATGCGGTTACGGTGCTTGCGGACATGTTTTTTAATTCGCAAATGGACGTTGTGGAAATTGAAAAAGAGCGTCAAGTGGTGCTCGAGGAAATCAGCATGACTGAAGATATGCCGGATGACGATGTCCAAGAACAATTGTGGCGCGTCATGTATCCGCATCATTCGATGGGAGCTCCAATTCTTGGGACTGGTAAGACTTTGAATAGTTTTACAAAAGAGAAAATCCAACAATTCATGGATCATCATTACACACCGGATAATACCGTTATCTCGGTCGCTGGAAATATAACGCCAGAGCTGATCCGTTTGATTGAAAAACTGTTCGGTTCGTTTCGGCGCTTGGAAACTGAAAAGAACTACCGCTTTCCAATGTTCTCATCCGGCTATTCTTTTAAAACGAAAGAAACCGAGCAAGGTCATTTGAGCATCGGTTACCCGGGATTGTCCATAACAGACAAGGACATCTTCAATTTCACGGTGCTGAATAACATTATCGGAGGCTCCATGTCGTCGCGCTTGTTCCAGGAAATACGAGAAGAACGGGGACTTGCTTACTCGGTATACTCGTATCATTCCGCTTATTCAGACCACGGCACGCTAGCGATTTATGGCGGCACTTCGAATGAACAAATGGATGAGCTGCAAGAAGTCATTCTTGCGGAGCTAAAAGAAATTCATAAAAACGGTCCTACCATTGAAGAAGTGGTGGATTCGAAAGAACAATTAAAAGGCAATGTGATGCTAGGGCTTGAAAGCACCAGTGCGCGCATGAACCGCAATGGCAAGAACGAATTGCTGCTTAGAAAACATCCGAGCTATGATGAAATCTTGGATCGCATTGAAGCGGTCACGCCTGAGCGTGTAACCGCATTGCTCGATGTATTCAGCGGAGATCCTGCCATTTCCATCATCCGCTCTAAAAGAGAAGAAGTATAAGAGAAACCCGTATAGAGCTGTATCTATACGGGTTTTATCTTGTAGACAAAAGAATAGTTACACATTTTTCTGTATTTATATGGGATCCCCCGCACCAAGCGGACACTTTGGGCCTACAGGATGTGGGCCATGCAACTGACGCGACAGGTCGTCGAGGTGTCAGTTGCCAAGGACGAAGCTAGCGCAGTGATGCGGAGCATATCTTTGCCCTTCGCCACTTGGTGTTCCGGGTCCTTAAGTGGTGGAACAATAAACATAATAAAATTATTAGTAATATAAAGTGGACCAAGATTGCACACTTTGATGAAAGCTTGTATCCTCCAAGCTGAGCCCACGGAAAGCGAAGTGGCCAGCCCGCTTGGAAGTTATACACAGCTATACATTTTAATTATTTTTTCTCGACAGTATGCAAACCCATATAGAGCTCTTCTATATGGGTTCACTAGTTTATTTATAAAAGAGATGAGTATAAATGGAGAATGTTCTAGTTCTCTAGTGAAGTGAATTGTGGTACAATTACGCCAATAATCTTTGAAGGAGCGAGTTGTTTGAAAACATATAATGTAGCAATTATGGGCGCAACAGGCGCAGTAGGACAACAAATGAAAGAGCAATTGGAAAAACGCAATTTTCCAGTGAAAAACATAAAATTTCTAGCCTCAAGCCGTTCGGCAGGGCAAGAAATCGATTTTAACGGTACAACGTATACAATCGAAGAAGCAAAGCCTGAATCATTCGAGCAAGTGGACATCGCTTTGTTCAGTGCAGGGGGGAGCATTTCCGAACAATTTGCCCCAGAAGCCGTCAAACGCGGAGCAATTGTGATCGATAACACAAGTGCGTTTCGTATGAATACGGACGTGCCTCTAGTCGTTCCGGAAGTGAATCCGGAAGATATTGCCCAGCATAACGGCATCATCGCAAATCCGAACTGCTCGACTATCCAAATGGTCTGTGCTTTACAGCCGTTGAAAGAACGTTACGGCTTGCGGAAAATCGTCGTCTCCACTTATCAGGCCGTTTCAGGCGCTGGGATCGGCGCTATCAATGAGCTGAAGAAACAGTCTACTGACTTTGATAACGCGAAAAACGCAGAAGCCAATACGCTTCCGGTAAAGTCAGCCAATCGCCATTATCCGATTGCGTTTAACGCAATTCCGCAAATCGATAATTTTACCGATAACGGCTACACATTCGAAGAAATGAAAATGATTAACGAAACGAAAAAAATCATGCATGACGATCAATTAGCGGTTGCCGCGACTTGTGTTCGCTTGCCGGTTGTCACGGGCCATTCAGAATCCGTATACGTGGAACTGGAAGGCACGCCGACAATTGAGGAGCTAAAACAAGCAATCGCAGACGCACCGGGAGTTGTCTTGATGGATGATCCAGCAAACCAAGTGTATCCAATGCCTTTGATGACGGCTGGAATGGACGAAGTATTTGTCGGGCGCATCCGACAAGACCTCGACAACCCACAAGGCTTCCATATGTGGGTCGTATCCGACAACTTGGTCAAGGGCGCAGCGCTCAATTCGGTTCAAATCGCTGAATCGATGATCGAACAAAACATCATTTAATGGCTTAAAGGCCGCAGTCTTAACACTCTGAACAAACCGGGCAAAACCCAGGTTTGTTTTTTCTTTGGACTGTTACCTGAAATTCCCGTATAATAAAGTCTATGGATATGTACGGGTAAAATTTAGGAGGAAATAAATTGAGTAAAATTAAAAACGAAGTAATTAGAGTCATCCCGCTTGGCGGGGTTAGTGAAATTGGTAAAGCAATGTATGTAATTGAAATTGATGAGGACCTGTTCGTAGTAGACAGTGGCCTTATGTTTCCAGAAGATGAAATGCTTGGAATCGATATCGTTATTCCAGATATGACATTTTTAGAAGAAAACAAAGACCGTGTTAAAGGAATTTTCCTGACTCATGGCCATGAAGATGCAATCGGTTCGATTGCGTATTTATTGAAAAAAATCCAAGCACCGGTTTACGGATCAAAGCTGACAATCGCTTTGGCAAAAGAGCATATCAAAGAACAAGGTTCTTTGAAGCACGTCAAGTTCTTTGAAGTGACGAACAAAAGCCGCATGAATTTCGATAAAACACACGTAACATTTTTCCATACAACACATAGTATCCCTGATGCATTCGGAGTTGTTTTCCATACATCAGAAGGCGCGATTGTTCACACAGGCGAATTTAAATTCGACCAATCTGTAAAAGGAAGCTACCGTCCAGACATTTCAAAAATGGCGAAATTGGGCGATGACGGCGTATTATTCTTACTATCAGATTCAACCGAAGCGGAACGTCCAGGTTATACGACTTCTGAAACAGTTGTGTATGATCATTTACACACGGCGTTTCTTGGAGCGGAAGGCCGGATCTTGGTATCGTTGTATTCATCTAACTTTATCCGCATCCAACAAGTGTTCGATCTTGCCGAGAAAACTGGCAAAAAAGTGGCAGTTGCAGGAAAAAGTCTTGAAAGCAGCTACGAAGTCGGATTGCGACTTGGTTATTTGACGGTTGGGGAAGATACGGTCATTTCTTTGAAAGACCTTGAACAATATCGTGACGAAGAAGTGGTCATCATTGTAACAGGTAACCAAGGAGAGCCGCTTGAAGCATTAGACAAAATGGTGCGCAAGCAGCATAAAGACGTCAAGATCAAAGACACAGATACGGTATTGATCACGTTCACACCATCACCGGGTATGGAAGTTCCGATGTTCCAAACGATGAATAAATTGGCGAAAGCTGGAGCGAAAGTTCTAACGTCCGATAAGAAAGTCCACGTTTCAGGACACGGCAGCCAAGAAGATTTGAAAATGATGCTGAATATGATGAAGCCGAAGTATTTCATCCCGATTCAAGGTGAATACAAAATGCTGATTGCCCATTCAAAATTGGCGCAGCAGGTAGGCATGCAGAAATCGGATATCTTTATCGCAGATAAAGGCGATATTGTTGAATACAAAGCAGGAAAAGTCCGCATGAGCGGCCGTGTAACTGCCGGTAATGTTTTAATCGACGGCATCGGTATCGGCGACGTAGGAAACATCGTTTTACGCGACCGCAAACTTTTGTCTCAAGACGGCATTTTCATCGTTGTTGTAACGTTGAACCGCAAAGAGAAGAAAATTGCATCAGGTCCGGAAATGATTTCGCGCGGGTTTGTATATGTACGCGAATCTGAACAATTGATGGAAGAATCCACTCAATTGGTTCGCAAAGTAGTAGACAAATACGTGGTGAAAGATGCTTTTGAATGGAATAACATCAAACAGGAAATTCGCGACACATTGAATTCTTATTTATTCCAGCAAACAAAGCGTCGTCCAATGATCATTCCGATTATTATGGAGTACTAAGAGAGAAACAGGTGAAAGGATTTCCGAACCGATCTGATCGGAGGAAATCCTTTTTCAATTTTGAGGAAATGAGGGATCCGAATGCCACGGGCTCAGGCAAAAAGAAAAACACCCGCTAAGAAAAAGCCGGCTTCTAAAAAGAAGCAGCCGATGTCGATGATTTGGTATGAAGTGATCGGGTTATTGCTGATTGGTGTATCGGTGCTGATGGCTTTCCAACTAGGCATCATCGGGAAAATGCTGTTAAATACTGCAGAGTTGTTGACGGGTTATTTAGCCATTTTTGTGCCAATCATTTTGCTGATCCTTGCCATTTATGTCATGGTCAAACGCAGTTGGCCAAAACTGCGCTTGAAAATCGTAGCAAGCGGCTTGTTTGTTTTAACCGGCATCTTGCTCATATGCCATTTAATCTGGGCATCCGGTTCGATTTTGCCGATTACCACAAATAATGTATTATCCGAGACGATCAAAGCAACGCAAATCACTGGCTCCATTTGGCAAACCTATACTGCTAGCGGCGGGGGCATTTTAGGTGCGCTTTTATACGCCATGTTCCACGTGCTATTTGATACAGCGGGAACGTGGGTCATTGCAATCATTCTTTTATCTATTGGCGCAATTATTCTGACCGGCAAAACAGCGGCTCCGTATTTGGCTGAAAAAATGCCGAGCATGCGTCCGGTGCTGGACGGCGTCATGAACCGCTTTAAACAAGATAAGCCAAAACGCAAATCGGCTACGCGACGCAAAGTAGAAGCTGATTCGTCCGAGCAGGATTTCATTGCCGATGATGCATTGACTTACGATGAAGTAGACGAAATTCCGGAAGTCCAAAGTTTTGATATGCAAACAGAAGAGCCGATCATTTCGGCATTTACTGAAAACGTCAAACCGCGAAAACCGGAAGTTGTTCAAGCTGCACCGGAAGAAGCGGACCAAACTGCTGATTTGGGCGAAGTGAATTTAATGAGCACTGCAGAAGAATTGGAAAATGAAGAATACCAATTGCCGCCAATTGAGTTGCTCGATATGCCTCCGCAAAGCGATCAAAGCGGAGAATATGCCGGCATTCAAAAAAATGCCAAGAAACTCGAAAAAACGTTCCAAAGTTTCGGCGTGCGGGCAAAAGTGACACAAGTGCATTTAGGGCCAGCGGTTACGAAATACGAAGTGCTGCCGGATACAGGAGTCAAAGTAAGCAAAATCGTCAGTTTGCACGATGATTTAGCGTTGGCGCTTGCGGCAAGAGATATTCGCATTGAAGCACCGATACCGGGGAAATCTGCAATCGGCATCGAAGTACCGAACTCCGAAGTGGCGATTGTATCGCTGCGCGAAGTGTTGGAATCGGAAGAAAACAATAAACCCGATGCTAAACTGTTATTCGGTTTAGGTCGCGACGTAACAGGACAAGCCGTGATGACCCAATTGAACAAAATGCCGCATTTATTAGTTGCCGGATCGACAGGGAGCGGGAAATCGGTGTGCATTAACGGCATCATCACAAGCATCATCATGCGGGCGAAACCGCATGAAGTGAAAATGATGATGATCGATCCGAAAATGGTTGAATTGAACGTCTATAACGGCATTCCGCATCTTTTAGCGCCTGTTGTCACCGATCCACGGAAAGCAGCGCAAGCGTTGAAAAAAATCGTTTCTGAAATGGAACGGCGTTATGAATTGTTTTCTCATACCGGAACACGCAATATCGAAGGCTATAACGAATATGTTCGTGTCTTTAACGAGGAAAACGAAG
The DNA here is from genome assembly GCA_041553775.1 of Planococcus sp. (in: firmicutes). Classification (GTDB taxonomy): domain Bacteria; phylum Bacillota; class Bacilli; order Bacillales_A; family Planococcaceae; genus Planococcus. The sequence continues at coordinate 13,724 of JBFEIJ010000049.1, read as the reverse complement.
AAAAGCATCCGAAATTGCCGTTTATCGTTGTCATCGTCGATGAGCTTGCCGATTTGATGATGGTCGCTTCGAACGAAGTGGAAGACGCCATCACTCGCTTGGCACAAATGGCTCGAGCGGCTGGCATCCATTTGATCATCGCAACGCAGCGACCGAGCGTGAACGTCATCACAGGTGTCATTAAAGCGAATATTCCATCACGAATCGCTTTTGCGGTCTCATCCGCAATCGATTCACGAACCATTCTTGATATGGGTGGAGCCGAGAAATTGCTGGGCCGAGGCGATATGTTGTTCTTAGGCGCAGGCCAATCCAAACCGGTTCGGGTGCAGGGTGCATTCTTGTCTGATTCCGAAGTGGAGAAAGTGGTAGATTTCGCGATTGAACAGCAGAAAGCCCAATACCAAGAAGACATGATCCCAACAGAAGTGGATGAAACAGCGATTGATGAAGAAACTGACGAGATTTACGACGAAGCCGTGCAATTGGTGACTGAAATGCAGACAGCTTCGGTCTCAATGTTACAAAGAAGGTTCCGCGTCGGTTATTCACGCGCAGCACGCATCATAGACCAAATGGAACAACGGGGTGTTGTCGGTCCATACGAAGGCAGCAAGCCAAGAACCGTATTAGTGCAAAAGCAGGAAGATTATTAAATCTTTCTGCTTTTTTTCGTGACAATTTGATTAGAATTTTTAAAATCTTTGTAACGAAATCGCAAAATTCGACAAAAGACTATTTATTTCATTTTGATTTAATGTTATAGTAATTTTGATTAGTAGGAATGTTTTACATCAGATGTCTGAACTCTGATCTCTGTCATTGGTGGTGAATCGTATGACAATAAAATCGGATCATCGCGCTTTGTATCTTCAAGTGATTGACCGCATGAAGCAGGATATTGCTGCCGGATTGTACAAAGAGAAAGAAAAGCTACCGTCCGAATTCGAGTTGGCCAAAACACTTGGAGTCAGCCGCGCTACTCTTAGAGAAGCGTTAAGGCTGTTGGAAGAAGACAATATCATCGTGAGGCGTCATGGTGTAGGCACATTCGTCAATGCGAAACCTGTATTTTCATCAGGAATTGAACAATTGACGAGTGTCTCCGATATGATTCGCCACGCAGGGATGGAGCCCGGTGCTATTTACCTCAGCACCCATGAGGCTCCTTGTACTGAAGAGGATATAAAACGCTTTCATTGCGAAGAAGATGACTCAATTATTACTATTGAACGCGTCCGAACGGCAAACGGGGAACCTGTTGTTTACTGCATCGATAAAGTTCCTTCGAGCTATTTGCCAGGTGATTTTCTCGGACGCAAAGAAAGCTCCATCTTCTCAGCTATTGAGGAGTCCGGAGACATCCATATCTCGTATGCAGTCACGTTCATCGATCCAATTGGATACCATGACCAGGCTTCGCCGATTTTGGAATGCGACCCGGAAACAGCATTACTTGAGTTAAAACAGTTCCACTATGATGAGGACGATCGTGTGGTACTTTATTCAAAGAACTATTTTAGGGCTGATAAATTCAGCTTCCATGTAGTTCGCAAACGTGTGTAAAACGGCAAATTCCTGCTACTATCAAAAATTACCTTGGGGGTTATCACATTGATCAAACGTAAATTTGCTTTAGGACTTTCAGTAATGCTTGCAGCGAGCACTATGCTAGCAGCATGCGGCAGCGACGAAGAAAAAACAACTGACGGAGCAGAAGGCGGGAAAGAGACTAGCGAATTCTCAGCTGCAATGGTTACTGATGTTGGCGGCGTTGATGATAAATCATTCAACCAATCAGCATGGACAGGCTTAAAAGAATTCGGTGAAGAAAATGGTCTTGAAAAAGGCGATGGCGGTATCGATTATCTTCAGTCTAAATCAGACGCTGATTACAACACGAACTTGAACAAATTAATCCGTCGCGACTTTGATGTTGTTTTCGGAATCGGCTTCTTGATGGAAGGCGCGGTTAAAGAAATCGCAGCTCAACAAACAGATGCTCAAATCGCGATCATTGATGCTGTAGTTGATGCTCCAAACGTAGCTAGTGTCTTGTTCAAAGAACAAGAAGGCGCATACCTTGCGGGTGTTGCTGCTGCTTTGATGACTGAAACTAAAGTCGTTGGATTTGTCGGCGGTATGGATATTCCTGTAATCGAACGTTTTGAAGCTGGATTCAAAGCTGGTGTTGCAGCTGTTGATCCATCAATCAAAGTTGATGCTCAGTACACAGGTGCTTTTGATAAAGCGGAATTAGGTAAATCTACTGCTGCTCTTATGTACGATTCAGGCGCTGATATCGTATTCCACGCTGCTGGCGGAACAGGAAACGGTGTATTCACTGAAGCTAAAGAACGTAAAGAAGCAAACGCAGATGCGAACGTATGGGTTATCGGAGTTGACTCTGACCAATACGACGAAGGTAAAGTTGGCGATTCAAACGTTACTTTGACTTCAGTTCTTAAACGCGTTGACAAAGCAGTTATCGATATTTCAAACAAAGCTAAAGAAGGAAACTTCCCAGGCGGCGAAACTACAGTTTACGGTCTAGCTGATGAAGGTATTGACCTTGCGGATTCACGTGGAGCAATTCCTGAAGATGTTATGGCTCAAATCGAAGAATACAAAACGAAAATCGCTAATGGCGAAATCGAAGTTCCAGAAACTTTGTCTGAATAATTTCTTTTGATACGGTCATCATAAAGACCGGGTAATCCGGTCTTTATGATTTTTTTTGCTCAAAAAAGGATTGATAGACGAAAGGTTTTTAGCTTTGAAAGCCTTTCCTGTATCAATTTTTAACGCGATGCAAAGTTAATTCAAAAAAGTCATCAGTTTTCGAGGGAGTGAAAACAATGGAAATGGAATATGTTATTGAAATGCTCAATATCCGAAAAGAATTTGGGAAATTCGTCGCCAATGATGATATTACGCTTCAATTGAAAAAAGGCGAAATTCACGCATTATTGGGTGAAAACGGAGCCGGAAAATCAACATTGATGAACGTACTTTTCGGATTGTATCAGCCTGAAGGCGGGGAAATTCGTGTACGTGGCAAGAAGGTTGATATCTCAAATCCGAATATTGCCAATGATTTAGGAATCGGAATGGTCCATCAGCATTTCATGCTGGTTGAAAACTTCACGGTAACTGAGAATATTATTCTGGGCACTGAACCGACAAAATTTGGCGTCACCAATAAAAAAGATGCAGCTAAACGTGTTCAGGAAGTTTCTGAACAATACGGATTGAATGTCGATCCGCATGCATTGATCCAAGACATCTCAGTAGGTATGCAGCAGCGCGTAGAAATATTGAAAACGCTTTATCGCGGAGCAGAGATTTTGATATTCGATGAACCGACAGCATCATTAACACCGCAAGAAATCGTGGAATTGATTCAAATCATGAAACGCTTGATCGAAGAAGGCAAATCGATTATCTTGATTACGCATAAATTGAAAGAAATTATGGATGTATCAGACCGTGTAACGGTCATTCGCAAAGGCCAAGGAATTGGCACAGTGGTAACGGCTGAAACCAATCCTGCTGAGCTAGCCTCATTGATGGTTGGACGTCAAGTAGAGTTCACTACAGTGAAAGGACCTGCTAATCCAACGGAAGATACTTTGGTTATTAAAGATTTGGTGGTAGTAGATTACCGCGGCGTCGAGAAAGTTAAACACCTAGATCTGACAGTTCGCAAAGGCGAAATTGTCGGAATTGCGGGAATCGACGGCAATGGTCAAAGTGAATTAATTGAAGCGATCACAGGGTTAACAAAAGTGAAAAGCGGTTCGATTACGTTGCACGGTCAAAACATCACAGGGTTGAAGCCACGTAAAGTAACAGAAGCGGGCGTCGGCCATATTCCACAGGATCGCCATAAACACGGATTGGTATTAGACTTCCCGATTGGTCATAACATTTCGCTTCAAACCTACTACAAATCGCCGATTTCCAAAAACGGCATTATCGATTATAAGAAAATCGATGACAAAGCATTGCAAATCATCAAAGACTACGATGTACGTACGCAAGGGCCGCACACACCAGCACGCGCTTTATCAGGCGGAAATCAGCAAAAAGCGATTATTGGCCGTGAAGTGGACCGCGATCCGGATCTATTGATTGCAGCTTTACCGACGCGTGGATTGGATGTAGGGGCGATTGAATTTATCCACAGCCGCTTGATCGAACAACGCGACAACGGAAAAGCCGTACTGCTCATTTCATTCGAATTGGATGAAGTTATGAACGTATCGGACCGCATCGCAGTAATCCACGATGGCGAAATTGTCGATATTGTGGTTCCGGAAGAAACGACGGAACAAGAGCTGGGTCTATTGATGGCTGGCCATGCGATTAAAAATAAAGGGAATAATGATTCAAAGAAAGAAGGTGAGGATCAGCATGTCAACTAGAGTTACAAATCTTCTGGTCCCCGTTATATCGGTTATTTTAGGTTTATTAGTCGGTGCAATCGTCATGCTTGTCTCGGGCTATAATCCGATTGAAGGATATGCGGCTTTATGGGATGGTATTTTTGGAGACTTATATACAATTGGTGAAACAATTCGTCAAATCACTCCTTACATCTTGGCAGGACTTGCGGTAGCATTTGCTTTTCGCTCAGGCTTGTTCAATATCGGTGTCGAAGGACAATTGATTGTCGGCTGGTTCGCAGCAGCATACGTCGGTATGGCTGTAGAATTGCCGAAAATCATTCACTTGCCGCTTGCGATTTTAGCTGCAGCGGCGGCTGGAGCGCTATGGGGCTTTGTACCAGGGTTATTAAAAGCGAAATTCCATGTCCATGAAGTTATCGTTACGATTATGATGAACTACATTGCGTTGCATACAACGAACGCATTGATCAAAACCGTTTCTGACGGCGGAGACAGCACCGAGCCGATTTTCGCTAGTGCTTCTCTTCGTTCGGAATTCTTCCAAAACTTAACGGATTTTTCACGACTTCATTACGGTATATTGATCGCACTCGCGATGGTTGCGGTTATGTGGTTCGTTCTTGAGAAAACGACGTTGGGGTATGAGTTGAAAGCAGTAGGGTTCAATAAAAATGCATCTGAATACGCAGGAATGAACGTGGATAAAAACATTATCCTAGCGATGGTTATCTCTGGAGCATTCGCCGGTCTTGGTGGTGCAATGGAAGCGCTTGGGACGTTCGAATACGTTTCATCTAAAGGCGGATTCACAGGTATCGGATTTGACGGTATCGCAGTAGCTTTATTGGGATTGAATACTCCGCTCGGCGTTATTTTCGGAGCTACATTATTCGGTTCATTGAAATACGGCGCTGGCAATATGCCAAGTGCTGCCGGCATTCCGCTGGAAATTGTTGAAATCGTTATTGCAGTTATCATTTTCTTCGTAGCATCGGGTTATGTCATCCGTCTATTCCTGCTGCGAGCGGCTAAAAAGAAGGAGGCGAAGTAATATGAGTTTCTTAGACGTTTTGTATTTCATCGTTCCTTCGGCTATTTTTTACGCAGCACCGTTAATTATGACAGCAATCGGCGGCGTGTTCTCAGAACGGTCGGGCGTTGTTAATATCGGTCTCGAAGGTTTGATGGTCATCGGTGCTTTCGTTGGTATTTTGTTCAATTTATTGTTTGCTGATACACTCGGCGATGCAACACCATGGTTCGCATTGATTGCAGCGATGGTAGCTGCGTTATTGCTATCACTCATTCACGCGGTTGCTTCGATTTCGTTCCGAGCAGACCAAGTCGTGTCTGGTGTAGCGATCAACTTGCTCGCAATCGCATTATCGCTATACTTAGTTAAGAAAATTTTCGATAAAGGCCAAACGGATTTTATCACGGAACGTTTCCCACGGTATAACGTGCCCTTCCTATCCGATATTCCAGTTATTGGACCGATGTTCTTTTCGAAAATGTACAATACTTCGATTCTTGCCATCGTAGTTGCAATTGTTGCTTGGTTCGTCATTTACAAAACGCCATTCGGCTTGCGCCTGCGCTCTGTAGGTGAACATCCGATGGCAGCTGATACAATGGGGATCAATGTTACAAGAATGCGTTATATCGCTGTTATGATTTCTGGAGCGCTTGCAGGCGTCGGCGGTGCTATTTATGCACAAACGATTTCTGGCGACTTCGGACACGCAACGATCAACGGACAAGGCTTTATGGCTTTGGCTGCGATGATCTTCGGGAAATGGCATCCACTTGGTGCAATGGGAGCAGCATTATTCTTCGGACTTGCTCAATCCCTGAGCATCGTCGGACCGTCTATTCCTTATATCAAAGACATTCCGAGCGTGTTCTTACTTATACTGCCATACGTCTTGACGATTCTAGCATTGGCTGGCTTTATCGGACGTGCAAACGCACCAAAAGCAATCGGTGTTCCTTATATCAAAGGGCAGCGTTAAGATTAAAGGTAAATTTCATATGAAGGCATACCCAATATCGGGTATGCCTTTTTATTTTGAATATGCCGCTACAGCCGCTGTCGCTTTTATTTAGTTACAAGGTTCGGTATAGTTAACCTATATGAAAGAGAGGGGAATTCCACATGTTTGAAACCGTCAACATTGCTAAAGGCGTTAAAGTGCATGTCCATGAAACAACACAATTCAAAACGATAAATTTCTCGCTGAAATTCAAAGATAAACTGACAAAGGAAAAAGCTTCTGCGCGGTCGATACTGGCGAATGTGCTTCAGCACAGCAACGAAGTTTACCCTTCACATACTGCTTTACGCATGGTATTGGATGATTTATACGGAACGTCCCTTTACATAGATTCTTCGAAAAGAGGCAACGAACACGTTGTGACTTTAAACGTTGAAACCGTCAACGACGAGTATTTATCAGAAGAAGGCGTTCTCGAAAAAGTGATGAATTTAATGTACATCGTTTTATTCAAGCCAAACTTCGAGCATGGGCTATTCAAAGAAACCGTTTTTAAAAGAGAACAAGAAGCGATCGTTCACCGCATTGAATCCGTTTTTGATGACAAAACACGCTATGCACAGCAGCGCCTAATAGAATTAGCGTTGCCTGATCATCCGGCGTCCATCCAACCAAACGGCACGATCGAAGCAGTTAACAACGTAACAAACGACAAGCTCGTCGAAGAATACGAAGAAATGATTAAAAATAATGAAATCGAGATTTATGCAGTCGGGGACATCAAAGCTGATATGATCGTCGAACATTTTAAAGAATTTTTCCGTTTTGAAGACCGCGAGCAAGCGATTAAAGCGCCTTCGACAAAACTGACAAAACCGAAACAGGCGCGAGTCGTCGAATTCGAAGACATGAAGCAAGGCAAGCTGCATATGGCTTTCTATTCACCAACAACGTTCCGCGATGAAAAATTTCCGGTTATGCAATTGATGAATGGCGTGCTTGGGGGTTATGCGCATTCGAAGCTTTTCGTTAATATCCGTGAAAAAGAAAGCATGGCATATTACGTTTCCAGTTCATATGCCTCGCAATTCGGCTTGCTGTTCGTTCTTGCTGGAATAGATGCGAAACTTGAAGAAAAAGCGGTTAAGCTGATCCTTGAACAATTGGAAGAAATGAAAAAAGGCAATATTTCCGATATGGAAATTGACCAAACAAAAGCCTTGTTGACCAACCAATTGCGAGAAGCGCTCGACAACGCACGCGGACAAATCGATATTTACGATCAGTACATGGAATTGACAGCGGATTTCGAACCGGATTACTTAATCAGTAGATGGAAGTCGATTACAAAAGAAGATATCGCAGAGGCTGCGAATGAGCTGTCTCTTGAAATGACGTATTTCTTATCAGGCAAGGAGGATGATTCGGTTGAATAAAGTCGAATTCAAGCAATTAGACGAAACGCTTTATCACGAAAAATTACCAAACGGACTTGAAGTGTATATTTTGCCGAAAAAAGGCTTTTCAAAAACATTTGCAACGTTCACAACTAAATACGGCTCGATCGATAATAATTTTGTGCCTTTCGGTGAAAAAGAAGCGATCAAAGTTCCGGACGGTATTGCCCACTTCTTAGAGCATAAAATGTTTGAGAAAGAAGATGGCGATGTATTCCAACAGTTCAGCCAACAAGGCGCATCCGCCAATGCATTCACATCGTTCACTCGGACAGCTTATCTGTTTTCAGCTACCGATAAAGTCGATCAAAATGTGGAAACCTTGCTTGATTTTGTGCAAAATCCTTATTTTACAGAGGACACCGTCAATAAGGAAAAAGGCATCATCGCACAGGAAATCACCATGTACGATGATCAACCGGATTGGCGTCTCTATTTCGGCGCGATCGAAAACATGTACAAAAATCATCCTGTGAAAATCGATATCGCCGGTACGGTAGAGTCGATTCAGGATATTACGGCGGAGCATTTATACACATGCTATAACACGTTTTACCATCCATCGAATATGATGTTGTTCGTGGTTGGTGCGGTAGAGCCGGAAAGCATGTTGAATCTGATTAAAACGAATCAAGCGAACAAGTCATTTGAAGAACCACAAGACATTGTCCGCGTTTATCCTGATGAACCTGCAGAAGTAGCAATCAAAGAACGCACATTAGAAATGAGCGTTCAAAAACCAAAAGTGTTTGTCGGCATTAAACCAGAACGGTTGAATCTTTCCGGAGAAGAAATGATGAAGCATGAATTATCCGCTCAATTGGCTTATGAGCTTCTATTCGGCCGGACTTCAGACTTTTACCATCATGCTTATGAAAATGGTTGGATTGATGAATCGTACGCCTTCGACTATTCTCTCGAGAACGGATTTGGCTATGCATTGATCGGTTCGGATACAGCCATGCCTGAAAAATTGACGCATGAAATTCAAGAAACGCTGGATCGGGCAATTGAAAAATGGCCGTTCGGTCAAGCGGATCTCGATCGGGTGCGCCGCAAGAAAATCGGCTTTTTCCTAAGAGCGTTGAATTCGCCTGAATACATTGCAAACCAATTTACCCGCTATGCGTTTAACGATATGAATTTGTTTGATGCGGTCCCTGCGTTAGAAAGCATCGAGGTTCCGGATTTACAAGAAGCATTTGCGGCTGTTAGCCATGCAAGCCAGCGCACGACCTTTACAATTGTTCCGCCAGAAAAGGCAAAGCAGTGAAACGATTTGCGGTTATTATGGGAGCATCAGGCGAGATAGGGGAGCATATTGCGGATCAGCTCGCTGCCGACGGTTGGTCCTTATATCTTCATTATCATTCAACACCGGTGCAACAACTGGCGAAGCGGCTAGAAGAGAAATTCGCATTTCAAGAATTTATTCCAGTGCAAGCGGATTTCACAAAAAATGATGGAGGCGAACGCCTAGCATCGAGTATTTTTGATGCATCCTGCATTGTTGTCGCAAGCGGCCACGCCTTAGTGAAGATGCTTCAAGATATGGAAGACGAAGAGATGGACGACTTATGGCGGGTACATGTGAAAAATCCAGCCACTGCCATTAAAAAAATTTCGCCCTATTTTCATCGACATCCTAAAACCTATGTCGTGTTTATCTCTTCGATTTGGGGACAAACCGGCGCGGCGATGGAAACGATGTATTCTTCAGTCAAAGGCGCACAACTCGCTTTTGTCAAAGCGTACGCAAAAGAAATGGCGCCAGTTGGCACTCGCGTAAATGCGGTAGCACCTGGATTTATTCAAACAAAAATGAACAATGACTTTCAAGAGGATGAATTAGCGGCAATCAAAGAGGACATTCCACTTGGTTTAGGAAGTCCACAGGACGTCGCTAATGCGGTGACGTTTTTAGTCAGCGGCAAAGCCGATTATATAACGGGTCAGACATTGAATGTGAACGGCGGTTGGCATATGTAAAAAAAGAAGGAAATCCTTTCCTTCTTTTTTTATAAACGCTTTTCTTGAAGAGTTAAATCCGCTATCATAAGAGGTGGGAACTTTAAAGGGCAATCACTGCAATGAAAGGTCGGATGATGTATGAAAGAATGGTATTTTGAATACGAAATTCAAGTCAATCGTCCGGGTCTGTTAGGAGATATAGCATCCCTTCTAGGTATGTTGAGGGTTAATATTGTCACAATCAATGGTGTCGATCAAGGACGCCGCGGTATGTTATTGCGTGCAGAGCATGACGTTCAATTAGAACGTTTTGAACAGATTGTTTCTACCATTGAAACGATTGCAGTCACGAAATTCCGGGAACCGAAGCTGCGCGATATTTTGGCTGTCCGCCACGGACGCTATATTCAGCGTGATGCAGACGACCGGAATACGTTCCGCTTTGTTCGTGATGAATTGGGATTGCTCGTTGATTTCATGGCTGAAATTTTCAAGCAAGAAGGCCATAAATTGGTCGGCCTCCGCGGAATGCCAAGGGTTGGAAAGACAGAATCGATTGTCGCAGCAAGCGTTAGTGCGAACAAAAAATGGATTTTCCTTTCTTCTACCATGATCAAACAGACTGTGCGCAATCAATTGATGGGCGATGAACATAGCGAAAATAATATTTTCATATTGGATGGCATCGTCACGCGTCGTTCAGCAGATGAACGGCATATGCAATTGGTCAGAGAAATGATGCGGATGCCAACGATTAAAGTGGTTGAACACCCTGATATGTTTGTCCAGCAATCTGAATACAACATAGAAGATTTCGATTACATAATCGAATTGCGTCATCACCCAGATGAAAAGATTACGTATGAAGTTCTAGAGAAAAACAACTTCATGGACGACCGGAACCAAGCGGATCCGTTCGGCGGTTTCAACTTTTAAGTAGGCAGGTGAGAATATTGAGTGAATTAGGGACTCAATTAAAAGAAGCAAGAATTGCTAAAGGTTATAGTTTAGAAGATTTACAAGATGTGACAAAAATCCAGAAGCGATATTTGGTAGGCATCGAAGAAGGCAATCATAGTATGATGCCGGGACCATTTTATGCCCGTGCTTTCATTAAGCAATACGCAGAAGCAGTTGGCCTGAATGCTAACGAATTGCTGGAACAACATAAAGGTGAGGTTCCGACTCCGCCAAAAGAAGAAGTTAGAGCGCCACTAGCAGCACCGACGCCATCGCGACGCCAAACCTTTTCTAAAAGTTCGTCACGCAGCAGCGGCATGAACGAAATAATGCCGAAAATTATTGTGGCGTTGTTCATTGTCGTGATCATCGGAGTTGCCTGGGTATTCTACAATTCCCTCGGCACGAACAATGCAGGGGACGATGTACCTGAAGAAACCGGAGTGCCGTATGAGCAACCGGAAGAAAAAGCCGATCCGAAACAAGAAACACCGGCTGAAGACAAAGAAGAAGAGCCAGCAGAAGAACCTGAAGAACCGGTTGAACCTGAAGCAACTATTGAAAAAGGTGCGACAGAAGGCGAAACAACCACTTACACGTTCACTGGCCCTGAAAAAAGAGAAATGATCGTCAAAGCGAATGGCGCATCATGGGTAGCTGCAACTGATCAAGATCAAAAAGCATTATTCCCAGGTGTTACGATGCAGCCGAACGACTCTGAAACGGTTGATGTATCACAATTGTCACAAGTGCGACTGCGTCTTGGGGCTGCACCGAATATGTCAGTTTCCATCAACGGCAAGCCGGTGGATATTCCAGATGACCGCATCACACAAAATATTGTTATTCAATTTACAGAAGCAGAATAGCCATCGTTTGATGGCTATTTTTCTTGAAAACGAAAGGAGACGCATACATGAACATTCCAAATCGCATAACCATTTCCCGAATTTTACTTATTCCAGTCTTCATGATCCTCATGCTTGTCGATTTCAATTGGGGTGAAATGACTTTGTTCGGTGCAACAATGCCGGTTAGTCACTTTGTGGGTGCACTCGTATTCATCATTGCATCAATAACCGACTGGGTTGACGGCTATTACGCTAGAAAATTTAACTTGGTTACAACATTCGGTAAATTTTTAGATCCTTTAGCAGACAAATTATTGGTTTCTGCAGCATTTATCATTTTAGTGGAATTAGGCTTTGCAGCTTCTTGGATTGTCATCGTGATCATTAGCCGTGAATTTGCAGTTACAGGATTGCGTCTGGTTCTTGCAGGTGAAGGCGAAGTTGTCGCAGCAGGTAATTTAGGGAAGATTAAGACGACTGCTCAAATTTTAGCGATTTCTTCACTTTTGCTGTACAATACGATTTTCACATTGATCAACGTACCGTTCGGTGACATTATGCTTTATATCGCTTTAATCTTTACAGTATGGTCCGGTTGGGATTATTTCTATGTCAACCGCAAAGCGCTTATGGTTTCGAAATAAGCGTCTGCAGTACGGAATGGATTTGAAAGGAAGTGCTTGAGATGAATGCAGAAATTATTGCAGTAGGCAGCGAATTATTGCTAGGGCAGATTACGAATTCCAACGCCCGGTTTATTTCAAGTCATCTTGCAGAGCTGGGGATCAATGTTTATTACCATACGGTTGTTGGAGATAATCCGGATCGCTTGCGAACGGTCATTGAAATTGCCGAAAAACGAGCAGATTTAATCATTTTTACAGGTGGGCTTGGACCGACCAAAGATGATTTGACGAAAAGCACAATCGCGGATCATTTGCATACAACGCTTCAAATGGACGAAGAGGCATTGGAATCCATCGTCGCGTACTTTGAACGGGCAGGTCGTCCTATGACTGCAAATAACAATAAACAAGCGTTGGTCTTAAAAGACAGCGAAGTGTTGGTAAACCATAATGGAATGGCGCCGGGCATGCTTTATCAATCTGGCGACCATGTCTATATGCTGCTGCCGGGGCCGCCGAAAGAGATGGAGCCAATGTTCCAATTTGAAGCGAAGCCGAAGCTTGCACGGATGTTGAACAAAGAAGATGTCATTTTATCGCATGTATTGCGCTTTTATGGCATCGGAGAAGCGGAACTAGAAGACCGAATCCAAGATCTGTTAGAAAAGCAAACCAACCCGACCATTGCGCCGCTTGCTTCAGATTCCGAAGTCACATTGCGCATAACTGCAAAGACAGGAACAGAAGAAGAGGCGTGGGAATTGATCAACACAGCTAAAGAAGAAATTCTTGCGCTTGTTGGCGATTATTTATATGGGTACGATGATGATTCGCTTGCTTCAAAAGCAGTAGACTTATTGGTGGAGCAAAACAAGACCATTTCAGCAGCTGAAAGCTTGACTGCAGGCTTGTTCCAATCGGAGCTCGGTGCGATACCAGGCGTCAGCAAAGTGCTAAAAGGCGGTGTCGTCACGTATACAGAAGAGATGAAAGTCAATCAGCTAGGAATTTCTGCTGAACTTCTCGACACATACGGAGTGGTTAGTGAAGAAACAGCAATTGCTATGGCTGAAGCAGTGCGTGAAAAATTTGGAACGGACATCAGTGTCAGCTTAACGGGTGCTGCTGGGCCGGAAGCTCATGGCGAGCAGCCAGCCGGAACAGTGTGGATCGGCATTGCAGATGGAAATGAGACAAAAGCCTATCGCTTACAGCTTTCAGGCATGCGCAACTCAAACAGGCTCAGAGCTGTAAAATTGGCTTTGTACTATATAATACGAACACTAACAAAGGAAAACACACGCAAAATTTAATTTTGCGTGTGTTTTCTCCTTTAAACAGGATATTTGGCTTTTATCGCCTTACTAAAAATCACATTTAAAATACGAACACGAATAAACGTTCGCTTTTTTCTTGTGTATTTCTCAATAACCTAGTATACTAGAAACAGGTA
>JBFEIJ010000048.1:0-21452 GCA_041553775.1 Planococcus sp. (in: firmicutes) | reverse complement strand
ATAGATAATGATTTCTGATTCCGTAAAACTTTGATACAATTTACTTCAGACATTGCCAGCATTCCTTTCAACCTCCACCTTATTGATTCGACACCAATTACGGTAGAGAGATTTTGGAAGACTGGCAAGTCTTTTTTTGTGACTTCGCACAGTGCAGCGTTATGTACTTTTTCGTTTCATAACTCTGTACTTTTATTTTGCACTACACAACCGCCCATCAATTCAAATGTCCACGCGAAAGGGATGGAGTAAGCAAAAGCCAGCAACACAAAGGAAACACCACCGCCAATTAAACCGAAGTACATCATTTGAGGGCTTTTCGGCAATTTGGTTAGAAGCAGCATGCCCAACACGTAACCGATTGGAAAAGCTCCTTTGAAAATACCAAACTCCCAAGCCTCGCCTCCCAGTTCACCACGGATAAACGGGACGCTTAAAACGAGTGTGGCCCCCACGGCAAATTGAACGGTTGAAGACAAAAGCGTTAATCGCAGGAGTTGCGGGTGACTGAAGAAACAGCGGTAACCTTCTTTCATTTCAGACCACCAGAATTTTTTGGTCCACACCGCGATCTTTTGATTAGTAGATTGAGGGATGCGGGAAAGGATTAAGAAACTGATGAAAAACAACATTGCTGAAATGCTATAAATCCATTGCATCGGTACAAAAAATAGCAAAAGGGAAGTGACACCGGGCGCAAGAAAACCCATTAAACGAAGTGTCCCATCGAGTAACCCGTTCGCATCGGTCAATTCGTCAGAGGTACAAATTTCTGGCAACAAAGAAAATGATAGGCTGGCGAAAATGGGCTGAAGCAACCCTAAGGTGAATTGCAGAATCACCAGTCCCATAATAATTCCGGTATCCGTGCCAATCCAGAAACCGATTAATGGCAAAAGATAAGCAAAAGAGCGGATCAATTGAATGTTTTTCAACATTTTTTCCTTGATGACATGATTGAGAAAAGGTGAACTGATGCCTTGCAGCATTAGAGAAGGGATGAAATAAACCAACCATAAAATACCCATCCACTCACGCGATCCGGTCAATTCGTACAATAACAAGCCATTAATAATCGCGCCAGCGGCACCGCCGAATTCTGAGACGATTTCACTCATCCACAATGATTTAAAGGATTTCGAATACTGCTTCATTGATCGCTTTTCATGTAACGGATCAATTGGGTCGAAAACTCTTCAAGTTTATTGGAATCGATCGAATAAATTCCTTTTTCCACCCGAATGAATTTAGCAGCTTTCAACAACGTTAATTGGTGGTGAAGAGTTGTTTTGGACGTGTTGAATTGGCTGCTCAATTCTTGAAGCGATAAAGGATTTTTCTGAAGTTGGAAAAGCACCTTTAATCGAAGTTCATCTCCAAGCGCTCTATGGCCGCGAACTAATTCATTCGAAGGAACGCCTGGTTCAAGCAAATGTTCTTCTTTGATTGGATAAAAGAAGAGCTTGGTCTCAGCGGCGCGTATCGTCAGCACCCACGGACGATAAGAAACATGTGGAATCAGTTTGATCGACCAAATAGAAGGTTCTGGCAAATATTCCACCCCATCCGTTATCCGTTCAATTTCGGCTACCGGATTCAGCGCATCCAATTGTCGATGCTGCTTTTGTTCAAAAGCGAGTGCCTGCATCCACGTCATCCATTGTTCTGTACCTGCCATCCATTTTTCCCATTCGGTTAAGACTTGAATCATCAAATGACAGGTATCCGATTGTGAGAACCGGTAAAGCTGGTGAACATACCCTTTTAAATAATCATGTCCGTCAAATAAGTCGGCATAACTCGACCAGACGGCTTCTTGATCGGGTTTGCTAGCGGCTTCTTTACGCAATGCTTCAGATGAACGATCGCGATAAGGCAATAGCCATTCATAAAGGTCAAGCGGGGAAGCGGCGCTAAGTCGGCTTGAAAATTCTTGGACAGAAACCGCAGAAAATTGATTTTGAAGAAGGATCATGCCATACCAAAAATTTGTTTCTTCTATTTCACGCAACGACTGGATCAATGCAGAAGGCATGACGTTTTCTTTTGCTGACCATTCTTCATCGAGTTCAAAGGTATGGCGCAGCTGTTGATGTGTATACCCCGCAATTCCTAGAATCAATTCCCACACGGGCGAATGTTCGACATTTAATTGAACGGTTTCCATTGGTACAATTGAATTTAAAATTTTCAAGGAAGCCCCTCCTAAAATTCGTTTAAATTAATTCTATATTATTTGAATTATTAATTCATTATAATTCGAATAATTTATTAATCTAAGTTTATTATTTGAATGCTCAGATCAATAATGAATGTCATGCCGATGGATAACAGAAATTTCATCAGTTTTTCATCTAAGAAGACAATACTTAAGAAATATAGAAGAAAAAAAGCCGATTTTAGAAAAGAAGGTGGTTTTCGCGACTCAAGAACGGATGATATATGGACTCAGACTATACAAATCACAAGAGGAGTTGAAAATTCGTGTTCCCTTCATTATTGCATCCAATCTTCGTGCATTTTCCGATTGCCTTAATAAGTTTGGGCGTCATTACGCAATTTCTGGCTTTATGGAAAAAAGATTTTTTCGAGAAAGTCACCTTCCTCTTACTGTCAACAGGGTTTGGTATGGGAATTTTTTCATACTTGAGTGGTGAGGAAGCAGAAGAATTTGCAGAAAGAACGAGAGGGGAAGGAATCGAAGCCTATCTTGATCTGCATCAAGATTTTGCTTTATTGACTTTAGTGATTTTTGGCGTGGTTCTAGCGTTAAAAGTGCTTAATCATTACAAGAAAATTCCTTTTGTTTTACCAATAATTCTCGTCTTATGCATTGCAGGTGCAACAACGCTAACGTTAACGGGGCATTATGGCGGCAAGATGGTGTACGATCAAGATTTAAACAACGTGCAATTGAATGATAGTGAAAATCTAGACGATGATTGAGCTAACTGAAAATTTAACTGGTGAAAAACAAGCAGCGTACTTGCTTGTTTTTTTCTTTGTCTAACTAAACCCTTTGTTTTTATCAAACAGTCCGCGATGACAGGTGCTCAATCCTTCTTAAGCGACATTAACAGGGAATTAACAAGCTGTCGATTGTACAGCAAGCGTGATTTTAGCGATAATGGAGAATACAAGAGCAGGACGGCAAAGGGGCAGGACCATGAATTTTTCGGTAAATGATAGGCTTATAAAAAAAGTTTGCGGCGATGCCGCTTATAAAAAAGGCAAGGCTTATTTTTTGGCTGGAAAAGTGGAGCTTTTGCCAGCGCAAGATGAGGCGGAAAATGCCCGCGTTTATAGCGGCGAAGAGTTTTCTGTCACGATTAATGGACTGCGGGAAGGTTCGTTAGAGGCAAGCTGCAGCTGTCCGCCTGTCGGCTTTGTAAAAACCCATTGCCAACATATTGCGGCGGCGTTGTTTGCGCTCGAGGAGCGTCAAAAAGCGGAGCAGCCGCTAACAGATCGCATGCTGGGATTATTCGATAGCGAGCCGAAACTTCCGAGCGGCAAACAGCTCCATTTCGACGCAAGGCAAACACTCAATGTTGAATTCACATGTGTGCCGGTTTCGCTAGGGGATGCGGATAACGGATTTGGAATTCGTTTAGCTGCGGGCCAAAGTTGGTTGGTGGAGTTGGCGGATCCGTGGTCCTTTTTGTGGCATGTAGGGCAACGCGAAATTGCAGAGTATGCGCCGGGGTTGATCTACAACCCGGAGCGCCATAACTTCACTCGTGAAACCGATGCGGTGTTGCGCTTTCTCTTGAAAAGCCAGCCGCTCGGTCCTGTTTCTGAAGAAAATACGTTACTGATATCAGCCGCTGCGTGGGAATTGCTGCTGCCGTTATTGGAAGCGGCGCCGGCCGTGAATGTTCTGCAAAATGGCCAGCGTTTCGAAGGCATTCATTATAGCGAACGATTGCCGCTTACTTTTCAAGTGGACAATGCGGAAGACGGCTACCAAATGGAAGTAAACGGCTTGGAACGGATCGTTGTGTTCCGCGAATTTAATTGCGCGCTGGCTGATGGGAAAATAGTGAAGCTGGCAGAGGAAGATTGCTACAGGCTTGCGGATCTAAAAGAAATGCTCGACGGGGATAGTCCGCAGGTGATGGATATTTCCGTAAGGCAGCTCAGCCATTTCATGGATCAGGCAGTGCCTGGGTTAATGCGGCTCGGACAAGTTGATTTAACGGAACCAGTTTCACAAACCTTAAAAGAAACACCGTTGACGGCTAAAATTTACCTGGATCGCGTCAGCAACCGGCTGCTCGCAGGGGTCGAATTTCAATACGGTCAGCTCACGATCAATCCGTGCGAAGAACAGGAACATGAATACCGTTCGATTCCTGGCGTTCGGCGGAAGTTGGAAGAAGAGCAACGTATCATGAAACTCATGACCGGTAGTTTGTTCACGCAGACGCCGGGCGGCTTTTTCATGCAGGACGAGGAAGCGGAGTACGAATTTCTTTACCATACCGTGCATGAATTAGAAAAACTGGCTAAAATTTATGCCACGACAGCGGTCAAGTTGCGCGTGCAAAAAGCGCCGAGCATACCGAAGATGCGCGTTGAAATAAAAGAACGCACCGATTGGCTGGCGTTCCGTTTCGATTTGAAAGATATTCCGGAAGCGGAAATTCAGCAATTGATGCAAGCGATTCAAGAAAAGCGCAAATACTACCGCGTCCCGACCGGTACATTGATGTCGCTGGAAACGCCGGAATTCTGGGCGCTTCATGAATTCATGGAAGAAATGGATGTATCGGCTGAGGAGCTGGAGACAGAAGAAATCCGGGTGCCGCTGCTCAAAGGCATGCGACTAGCGGAAGGGCTCGAAAAAGGCGGCATCGCAGAACCGGGAGAAGCATTTGCCAAGCTTCTAAAGAACCTGGGGAACCCGGATGGCCAAGAAGCCGAGGTGCCGGAATCGCTCCAAAACGTACTCCGGGATTACCAGAAAGCTGGATTCCACTGGCTGAAGTTATTGGCGCATTACCGGTTCGGCGGCATTTTAGCGGATGATATGGGACTTGGCAAGACGCTGCAAAGCATCGCCTTTATCGTTTCAGTGCTAGAGGAAGTGAAAGTGCGTAAACTCCCTGTATTGATCGTCGCACCTTCATCTTTAACCTATAATTGGTTGAATGAATTCACGAAATTCGCTCCGCAAGTGGGTGCACGCATCATCGACGGCACAAGCGCAGCCCGTACGAAAAAATTGAAAGATTTGGCGGGCTGTGACGTGGTCATTACGTCGTACCCTTCATTGCGGATGGACGGAAACTTATACCGCGACAAAAAATTCCATACCGTGTTTTTTGATGAAGCACAGGCATTCAAAAATCCGGTGACCCAAACTGCAAAAGCGGTAAGAGCGATCCAAGCCGAATACCGGTTTGCGTTGACGGGCACGCCGATTGAAAACTCATTGGACGAATTATGGTCGATTTTTCGTGTCGTGTTCCCGGAACTCTTGCCGAACCGTCGCGCGTTTAGTGAATTGCGGCGAGACAATATCGCAAAACGCATTCGACCATTCGTGTTGCGGCGCACCAAAAAAGAAGTGCTCTTCGAATTGCCGGACAAAGTGGAAACCACACAATATTCGGAGCTGCAGCCGGCGCAACGAAAATTATACGCGGCTTATTTAGCGGAATTAAAGCAAGAAACGTTGAAGCATTTAGCCAAAGGCAGTTTACGGAAAAACCGTATCAAAGTACTAGCCGGCTTGACGCGATTGCGCCAAATTTGCTGCCATCCGGCACTTTTTGTCGAAGGCTACGACGGCGGCTCAGCGAAATTCGATCAATTGATGGAAATAGTAGAGGAAAGCCGTCTTGCAGGAAGACGCGTTTTGATTTTCTCGCAGTTTACACAAATGCTCGGTTTGATTGGCCGACAGCTTAACAGGCATGCCATTCCGTATTTCTACTTGGACGGCCAGACGCCGCCGGTAGAGCGGGTCGAATTATGCGACCGCTTTAATAATGGAGAAGGCAATCTGTTTTTGATTTCATTAAAAGCTGGCGGGACGGGCTTGAATTTGACGGGGGCCGACACGGTTATTCTATACGATCTGTGGTGGAACCCTGCGGTCGAACAACAAGCGGCAGACCGAGCGCACCGGATGGGCCAGCAAAACGAAGTGCAGGTCATTCGAATGCTTGCCAAGGGAACGATCGAAGAGAAAATCAGTGAATTGCAAGAGCGCAAAAAGAACTTGATCGATGAAATCATTCATACCGGCCAAGATTCGATGGGCGCCTTGACAGAACAAGACATTCGGGAAATACTGATGATACCGTGAGAGGTGATTGGATGGACGCAAAAAAAATTACCGATAAGATTAAAAGCCACAAACCGCAGGTGCTCGGCAGCCACGATTTCTCGAAATTCTCGATTTTGCTGCCGTTGATCGAAAAAGATGGCGAAGTGCATGTGCTGTTTGAAACGCGTGCACTCACCCTGCGGCATCAGCCGGGGGAAGTCTGTTTTCCAGGCGGTCGGATCGACCCGGAAGACCATTCGGCTAGATCTGCCGCGCTGCGTGAAACGAACGAAGAGCTCGGCATCAGCGAAGACGAAATTTCCGAAGTGTTCGCGCTCGATTACATCGTCTCGCCATTCGGCATGATCGTGTATGCATTTGCAGGTTTTATCGCACCAACCGCCACATTCGAGCCGAACCCGGCAGAAGTCGGCAGCATGTTCAGCGTACCGCTGGCGTTTTTCCTCAACAACGAGCCGCGCGTCTACCAAATCCAGTTTGACGTCCAGCCGGAAGACGATTTCCCGTTCGAATTGATCGAAGGCGGCCGCGATTACAGGTGGCGTGCGCGCGACATGGAGGAGTATTTCTACCTCTACGAAGACAAAGTCATCTGGGGACTGACTGCCCGCATCCTGTCTCATTTCATCGAAGTTATCAAATAAAAACGTTGCAACAGCGATCCCCGGATAGCGCAGTTGCAGCGTTTTTTGTTGAATTAGATATAGTGATTTATTGGCTGCCGCATCGGTCGCTTTGGGCATGGCTAACGCAAGAAGCCAGGCAAAAAACGCCTGTCTCCTTGCTACGCCTAGCCCCTTGACGCGCCGATGCTAGATTAGCTCTTTGAACAAGGAAAAAATACAGGGCTGAATTATGTAGATGCGGAGCAAAACTGCCGAGACGCCTGCGGGGAAGCGAGACAGCCGAGACCCCGCAAGGAGCGAAGCGACTGAGGAGGCTTGGCGCTCGCCCGCGGCAAGCGAGGTAGTTTTGCGTAGTATCGTACGATGAATAAAAGTTTCAATTAAAAACCACAAGGTATTTTTTCTCAATTTTCAGCATTTATTAAATAAACACTTTAATACTGTAGTGGGCAGGTGTATAATTATCCGCATTACCTAAAAAAATTCACGATTTTGAAAGGAGTGCCTCGAATTGGTAAGATTATCCGAACTTGAAATTGTTAAAAGCACATCGTTGAAAGAGAAGCCTGCACAGGATCAGGTGCCTTTTGGCAGTCTGTTTACGGATCACATGTTTACGATGGAATACACAACAGACCAAGGCTGGCACGAACCCAAAATCACGCCGTATGCACCGATCACACTCGATCCGGCCGCAATGATTTTCCATTACGGACAAACGGTTTTTGAAGGCATGAAGGCGTATCGCACGGAAGACGGACGCGTGTTGCTATTCCGTCCGGAAAAAAACTTTGAGCGCTTGAACTTATCGAGTGAACGCTTGAGCATTCCACCGGTTGATGAAACACTGATGTTGGAGTATTTGACAAAATTGATTGAATTGGAGAAGGACTGGGTGCCTTCGACGCCTGGAACATCTTTGTACATTCGTCCGTTTATCATTTCAACCGAAGCGAATTTGGCGGTTGCACCTTCAAAGACGTACAAATTCATGGTCATTTTGTCGCCGGTCGGCTCGTATTTCCCAGGTGGCATGAAACCGGTCGTCATTCATGTGGAAGATTTATTTACACGTGCGGTTAAAGGCGGTACGGGGATGGCGAAAACAGCTGGAAATTATTCTTCTGGCTACCAAGCCCAAGCGCAAGCGAGAGAAGCTGGCAATGCAGATGTATTATGGCTTGATGGCGTGGAAAAGAAATACATTGAAGAAGTCGGCAGCATGAACATTTTCTTTAAAATCGACGGCGAAGTGTTGACGCCTGAACTAAACGGCAGCATCTTAAACGGAATTACCCGTACATCGATCATTGAATTGCTGAATTCATGGGGCATTGCGGTAACAGAACGGAAAATCGCCATTCAGGAAATTTATCAGGCGTTCGCGGACGGCAAAGTGGAAGAAGTGTTCGGCACAGGAACGGCCGCTGTCATTTCTCCAGTCGGCGAACTGAATTGGCAAGGGCGTAAAATGGTCGTCAATAATCACGAAATTGGCGAACTGTCGCAAAAACTGTACGACACGATCACAGGCATCCAAACCGGCAAAGTGGAAGATGCACTCAATTGGATTGTAGAAGTGAAATAAGAAACAGTAAAAAAGCATCGATTCCTTCGGGAATGGATGCTTTTCTGTTTGCACATGAAGCGATTAAAGGGAATTAGCAGATGGTATGGAATTAATTAAAGAGAGAGGGGTTGAACCGATGAAGCATGTAACAGAAGGGTTTGTACCGGTTGAAGGCGGCAACGTCTGGTTCCGGATGACAGGGAATGGTCCAGGAGTTCCACTCTTGGTGCTGCACGGCGGTCCAGGTGGGATGAGTTCGGAACAAGATCCGCTGATAGAGTTGGGTTCCGAACGCCCAGTGATTCAATACGACCAGCTCGGGTGCGGCAGATCCGGTCGCCCGACAGATACAGATCTTTGGACAGTGGAACGTTATGTCGACGAACTCGAACGGATCATTGAAGCGTTGGAGTTAAAGGAATTTCATCTACTCGGTCATTCGTGGGGGACGATGCTCGCAGCTTCTTATTTATTGGATAGGCGGCCAAAAGGCGCGAAAAGCGTAATATTCTCCGGTCCTGCCCTCAGCGCGCCGCGATGGGAAGCCGACCAGCGTCAATATTTAACGCAACTCCCGACTGAAACGCAGAAGATTATCGAAAAAAATGAACGTGAACAAACGACTGATTCAACAGAATACCGGGAAGCGATGATGGCTTATTATAAAATGCATGTATGTCGACTGGATCCGTGGCCGGATGAAATGATCGAGCAGATGAAAATGCACAATCAGCAAATTTACAATTTCATGTGGGGTGCGTCCGAGTTTACCGTGACTGGAACATTGAAGAATTTTGATGTGACAGATCGGCTTGGTGAAATCGATAAGCCGACATTGTTCACTTGCGGCCGCTACGATGAAGCCACGCCGGAAACGACGGAATATTACGCGAGCCTGGTGCCGGGAGCGGAATATTTTGTATTGGAAGGTTGCTCGCACATGCCTGGATATGAGGCGCCTGAAAGGTATCGAGAAAAAATAAGAGAATTTATCAATCGTCAGTCGTAACAAAAGACCTGTCCAGTGTTTATGGACAGGTCTTAATTTTCTAACTGTCCTTTTTAAATCGATTGCCCGTATTTGCATACACTAACAAAAACACAATCAGGCTGACAAATAAAACCGTGCCAATCGTAAACAACAAAGGGAGTTCGAACATGTCGCTTACCCCCCATAGCAAAAGGCTGAAACTAAGGCCATACATGATTTTTCCCATGAATTTGCATAGCGCGACTTCATCGTACTTGGCCTTTTCACGGGCAGGCAATGTGTTATACCCAGCAATTAGAAAAGCGCCTCTTCCATTTGAAAAAACGATAGCGAGAATCAAGAAAACAAAAAAACCGATAAAATCAGCTATAGCCCCATCCATAGTGAAACCCTCCCATCGAAAAATTCCTTCTCTTACATACGATTCACGAAAACATTGGTTTCAGTGAAATTAGAGACTGCTAACCAGAAGGAGATTGAAAGAATCGGCAATAATGCAGGTTCTTTTTTTATATATTCAAGGCAAATCTGGACGGGAATGCTCGGAATTATGCTATTGTAGAAAACAGTTATTTTCTGTAAGGAACTCAATTGCGTAAGAAAATACATAAAGAAGAACGGGAATGGTTTCCCAGAAGGAAGGATGATTTACTATGGGAGACTTGGTCGGTTTCAAACGTGCGCGCTTCGTCTTGCTGTTAGGCGCGTTGACTTCACTAATTCCATTTACCATCGACATGTACTTGCCGGCTTTTCCGATTTTGGCAAACGTGTTCGATACGACGGCCTCATCGGTCCAATTAAGCTTGACGGCCTCTTTACTGGGGTTAGCGTTTGGTCAATTGTTTGCAGGTGCGCTCAGTGATATGCATGGCCGCCGCAAGCCGTTGATCATTTCGCTAGCGATTTATGTCATCGCTTCAGCCGCTTGTATTTTTGCGCCGAATATTTTCATCTTCATCCTAATGCGCTTTGCGCAAGGGTTTGCGGCTTCAGCGGGACTCGTTATTTCCCGGGCAATAGTGCGGGACGTCAGCAGCGGTGCGGAACTGACGCGATTATTCGCGTTATTGATGGTCGTTAATAATTTGGTGCCGATGCTGGCGCCGTCTGTTGGCAGCGGTGTGCTCTATTTCTCGGATTGGAAAGGGATTTTTCTCACGCTTTCTTTCCTTGGGTTAGTACTGCTGTTGATTACGGCTTTTCGCCTGGAAGAAAGCCTTCCGGTCGAAAGACGCATCCCGAGCAATGTGCTGTCGACAATCGGCAGTTTCTCGACCATTTTAAAAAACAAGCAATTCACCGGTTATGCATTGTCCCAAGGTTTATTGATCGGCGGGGTATTCGCCTATGTTTCCGGTACGCCCTTCATCTACCAGAACATTTACGGCGTATCACCGCAAGTGTTCAGCTTGTTGTTCGGTATGAACGGCATCGGCTTGATCATCGGGAGCTATGCGGTTGGCCGTTTTGCGTATCGCATTTCGGAAAAGAAATTTTTGGAGATGGCTTTATACACGGCAGTAGCGGCAGGAGCTGTTTTGCTCGCAGTAGTTAGCTTTAATGGACCGCTATGGGCGGTAGTCGTGCCGATTTTCTTCTTTGTAACGGCGATTGGCGTCGTAGGTACTTCCTCTTTTACACTGGCGATGGAAAGCCAAGCCCATGCAGCGGGCAGCGCTTCTGCGTTGCTTGGATTGCTGCCCTTTATTTTAGGCGCAGCGACAGCGCCGCTTGTCGGCATTGCCGGGGAAGAGACAGCTGTGCCGATGGGAATGGTCATCTTCACAATGTGTTTGCTAGCATTGCTTGCTTATCTCTTCCTTGCGAAAAATGCAGATCAGCCAAAAGTGAATTAACATGTCTTAGATTTTATATAAGGGTAAAGCCCGCCTCTGAACGTCAGTCAATCTGATATTCAGAGGCGGGTTTTTATTATTTACCATTGTAATCTTATTTTAAAATAATTTACAAAAACCATATATGGCAGTTATCTCGCCTTAATAATAAGAAAGTATGCTGTATGTATACTTAATTTATTGGAGGCGGAAAAATGTTCAACAAACCGTTCAAGAAGAAAGTACTACCAGTTATCGTGGCATCAGTAGTTGCGTTGTCTGGAACTACTGTGTCAGTTTCGAGCGCTGAAGCGAAAGCACCTGACAAAAGCCAAGGGAAAGCGCATCAACAAGGCAAGGTGAAAAACGTCATTTTCCTGATTGGCGATGGGATGGGTACTTCTTATACATCGGCTTACCGCTATATGCAGGACAATACAGAATCCAAATTTGTTAAAGGCACAGCCTTCGATTCTTATTTGGTCGGCCAGCAAATGACTTACCCGGAAGATCCGGATCAAAACGTGACGGATTCAGCGGCCGCTGCAACAGCAATGTCCGCAGGGATTAAAACGTATAACAATGCGATTGCCGTTGATAACGATGAAAGTGAAGTGAAAACGGTTCTTGAATCCGCAAAAGAAAAAGGGAAAGCGACCGGACTTGTGGCAACGTCTGAAATTACACATGCCACGCCTGCATCTTTTGGTGCCCATGATTTATTGCGTAAAAACATGAATGCCATTGCAGATGACTATTACGATGAGTTGATCGATGGCGAGCATAAAATGGATGTACTATTAGGTGGAGGAACGAAATTGTTTGAACGCTCAGACCGTAACCTAACGGAAGAGTTTGAAAAAGACGGCTATAGCTACGTAACGGATCGTGAAGCGTTGCTGGCAAATGACGACGAGCAGGTTCTTGGTTTATTCGCACCAGGCGGATTGCCGAAAATGATCGACCGTGAAGCGTCAGTGCCGTCGCTTAAAGAAATGACGACGTCAGCAATCGACCGTTTGTCTAAAGACAAAGATGGCTTTTTCTTGATGGTTGAGGGAAGCCAAGTTGACTGGGCTGGGCATGACAATGACATTGTCGGCGCGATGAGCGAAATGCAGGATTTCGAAGCCGCGTTTGCCGCCGCTATTGAATTTGCGAAAAAAGACAAAAACACGCTCGTCATTGCAACAGCCGACCATTCAACGGGCGGATTCTCCATTGGCTCTGATGGCATTTACAATTGGTTCGGCGAGCCGATCAAGGCCGCTAAGCGTACACCGGACTTTATGGCAGAGCAGATTGTGGACGGGGCGAGTGTAGAAGAGACGTTAAGCACATACATCGATTTGGAACTGACAGCCGAAGAAATTGGAGCAGTTAAAAAAGCAGCTGAAACGAAAAACCTGACACAAATCGACGATGCGATTGAAGAAATCTTCAACGAACGCACACATACGGGTTGGACGACTGGCGGACATACCGGTGAAGACGTCCCGGTATACGCATTCGGACCTTCGAGCGAAAAAGTAGCAGGCAATATTGAAAATACCGATTTGGCTAAAGTGATATTCGGCTTACTGAAAGCGAAAGTCGAAATTAACGACAAATAAACTCAGAAAACCGGAATAGTTCCCTCTGCTTCGGCAGAGGGGCTCTTACAAGGAGGAGTCGCTATGAAAAAGCAAAGAACAATCTCTCTGTTTCTGGTTTCTATCGTATTGCTATCAGGGTGCGCGGAGCAAGAGGAAGTCAAAACCGCTGAAGCGGCAGAAACAAATGGGGAAGTGCCAAGCTATTACACAGACTATGTAGAAAATCCTCAAGTAACCGCCGACGAAAGTTTGCAAGGAGCCGGACAAAGCATTCGCGACGACAAAGGCGAAATCGTATTGAACGCTGCCAATATGGAAAGCAAAACGCATTCCATCGGAGGCATCGAGTTGACCGTACAAGAAGCAAAGCTCTTCCACTACAAACCGTCATACAGTTTGATCGACTTTTATCACGTATATACACACGATACAGCTTTTCATGTCGTGAAATTTTTCGTAGAAATTGAAAACACCACCGATCAGCCACTCAATTTCGCACCGGTTGCTCTGTTGAAAACGGATGAAGGTGAAACCAAGTTATGGGAAGATGACATTTACCTCGAAGAATTGAACGGCGAAGTCGGTCCTGGCGAAACCAAAAAAGGCAATATCGCCTTTATCTTGGAAAACCCGGACATCGATGCTTTGAGCATTACCACTAGTGATTTGTTCGACGGCAAAGAAAAGAAATTACAGGATGCCGAAAAAATTGAGATTTCATTTTGAAGAAAAGCCCCCTATAAAAGGGGGCTTTCTTTGTGCTATTAGATCACTCGCCAACCATACCGTCATGATCGTTATCGCGCATATAAGGATATAACCAGTGATCACTCATAATCGGCATACTAAAACCAGCTGCTTTGGCTTCTTTTATCGTTACTTGGCCATTGCCATTTGTATCAACGCTCGAAACGTCGCCGTCTGTACTTGAACTGCTTACTTCAGCAGGCTCGTTGTCTGTTAAGCCGAGTGATTCGTTTACTTCATCTGGGTTCACGTTGTCGAATATATCAACGACTTCGTTCCCCATTAGCGTATACGTGTACTGATAACTTGAAGGAACCTGGGTTTCCGTATTCGGATAGGTGATAATCGCTTCAAAATTCGTAGCTCCGCCTGCGCTGCGGATTGCGTCTTCCATATAAGCTTGATCTCCGTGTCGGTTGAGCGTGCTTTCTTGCGGGGTAATATTATAAGCGTTCGATACCCCTCCAAGTGAATCCGCAAGTATATGTCCTTCATCTAGAATGTCGCTTTCAACACCAGGAACTTTCGCCTCGTCAGAATAATACCGACCGGAAGATAATACAGGTTCCGTGGAATCATCTTGCAAAACGACTTCATCAGCTACAACACGTACCAATTGTCCGTATTCGTTCGTAAAGGCCCAGTATTCACGGTCCCCAAAACCGATTCCAACGGCAACGTTCGGTTCGCGGTGTCCAGACAAGTCCCCGCCATCCACCTCAATCAATTCATATCCTGCGAACAAGTCATTATTGGGTTCAATTGGTGTTTCCTCTATTGCAGGCTCATCCACAAGCTTTGGTTCATCATCAACCGGTATGACAATTTCTTCTTCTGTTTTTTCAGTTGTGTCCACTGTGGATACTTCTGGTCTATCTGTTTCTTCATCTAGAATGATTGCGTCTTCTGCCTCAGTGCAGCCGACCAGAAAGATAGCCATCAAAAGGATAAGTAAACGGTTTGCTTTCATGTTAAAACACTCCTTTAATAATTTGAGGCTTTTGTAAAAATCTCATAATTTAACATTGATTAATATTTTTACCTAATTATAGTATATTTCAAAAACCGCCTTTATTACAGGAGTACTTTTTAACGAATTGAAATGGGAAGGAAATTAAGTTTGGATCTTAATCTAGAAGATCTAAAAAGGTCATGCGGG
The DNA here is from genome assembly GCA_041553775.1 of Planococcus sp. (in: firmicutes). Taxonomy (GTDB): domain Bacteria; phylum Bacillota; class Bacilli; order Bacillales_A; family Planococcaceae; genus Planococcus. Next base: position 6,628 of record JBFEIJ010000048.1, on the reverse strand, counting down.
TTTAGTAGAAGGGGTCACTCATTTCTAATATCTTGGCTGCATATGCTTAAAAAGCTGGACCGATACAAGATGTTTTGCCAGTAGCGCATAAACATCTTTAAAGTGAAAAAAATAAGCTCCTCAACTTCTTTATAGTTGAGGAGCTTATTTTATTTTATCAAACAGGATTATTGAAGAAGAATTAATAAGGACTCGGAAAGTGATTGGTTTTAGTACAACAATAGCCAGCTAGTTTAGCTGTAAAGCAATCAATTCTGCTCATTTGACAGAATAATCAGTTTATATTTTGCGATTAGTTTTCAAATGCTTTAGGATATTAAGTAAATGGTAGTTCGGGAACAGTGGATAGGATTTGGAGGTGAATGGGATGGACAACACGACGATAAACGGATGGGCATCTGAACTTCGCAATGGCATTTTAGCACTCGCGGTCCTGAGCCAACTTAAAACGCCGCAATATGGCTCTGTGCTCATTCAGTTATTGGAAGAGCGCGGGTTATTATTGGACCCAAGTGCATTGCAGCCATTATTGCGGCGGCTTGAAAAGCAGAAACTGCTGACTGGAAACTGGGATCAGACCGGAAATCGGCCCCGTAAGTATTATGCACTGAGTGAAGAAGGAACGGAAGCATATAAGCAATTAACGAATGATTGGCAGAATGTTAAACAAGAACTTCAATTGCTTCTCGAGGGAGATGACAGCCATGACCTTGATTGATCGCTATGTCGGTGAAGTGGAGCGCAGACTGCCAGCCAATGAACGCGAAGAAATCGGGCGGGAGCTGCGGTCAACGTTGGAAGACATGCTGCCGACCGGCTACACGGAAAAAGAAGAACGCGAATTATTGTTGAAGTTCGGAAACCCGGTTGTACTGGCCGGCAAATACCGCTCGCAACCCATGTATCTGATCGGTCCCCGTTACTTTGATCTCTACGTTACGCTATTGAAAATCATCATTCCGATTGTTGTCACGGTGGTGGTCATGGCTTTAATCATAGCGACAATTTTTTCGAGCGTAGGAGAAGCATCAGTACTCAGTATTATTGCGGAACTTATAGGGAAAAGTATTGCAGCTGCTTTTGAAGTAGCGCTCAATATCTTTTTTTGGGTAACAGCGGTGTTTGTGATAATCGAATGGGCTGACCGCGCAAGCCAAGCTTCCGGAAAGCGGCCATTTGAGATACCGGAAAAAGTATGGACGCCGGACAAATTAGAGGAAATCCACGAAACCCCAAAGAAACAAACAATTGCACGCAGCGAACCTGCATTTGACTTGATCTGGAACGCCGTCTGGGTGTCTGTTTACTTTAATGCAGACCATTTGGTCGGAATTTATGAAGGAAATTCGAGAGGGCTGGAACTGGTGACACCGGTATTCGACCAAGATGTCCTCCTGTTTTATTGGCCGTTCGTGCTGCTCGTGATTCTCATGCAAGTGGTCATGGACATATGGAAATGGATGCAAAGGCGTTGGGACAAAAAACTTGCGACCTTCAATTTAGTCGCCCAACTCGTATCTGTTCTCGTGTTTATACTTGTTTTTAGGAACTCCGAAATTTTCGCTCCGGCATTTCTGACAAGACTTGAAGGGATTTTCGGCTCGTTGGATGCACTGAATTGGGTGATTGGAGGATTGATCTTCGTAGTAATTCTGTTCTCGTCCATCGACGTAATCCAAGGTTTCCGAAAAGCTACCGTGCGCAGCCGCACGCCTGGAAAAGGACAGAGAACGGCATGAAAACTGTAGAGAATAAAAGAAGGTATTTCATAAATGTAACTGATTTTCTTATTACCAAATAACATTTCTTTAAAGTCGCTTATTTTTCTTCTTTTATAGTGAAGAAAGCTATGACTTAAAATATCTTTAATTAAAGGGATAAAGCCGATAATTCAGGCATTTATTCCTTCTTTTTTTGTTTGGAGGAGGAGAAAATAGGGTCAAATTGATTAAAATTGAAAGAAAATATTGTTTTTTCAAAATATTATATATTTCTTCAGAAAATTCATGTTATCATGTTCCTAACTTAAAACACACAACAGGAGGCAACGGCATATGATCACTTTCTTTGGCGCACTTTTACTTCTCATCTTAGGGTATGTATTTTATTCGAAATTCATCGAAAAGGTTTTTGTCGTTGACGACAATACCCCAACACCGGCATATACCAAAAGAGACAATTTGGATTTTGTTCCGATGAGTTGGTGGAAAGGCAACTTGATCCAATTATTGAACATCGCGGGTCTGGGTCCAATCTACGGAGCGGTCGCAGGGGCGTTGTACGGACCGGTTGCTTTTATCTGGATCGTCGTCGGTTCGATTTTTGCAGGAGGCGTCCACGATTACTTCTCGGGCGTCATGTCGATGCGCCACGGCGGTGCGCAATTCCCAACGCTTGTCGGACGGTATCTTGGCAAGCATATGAAAGTATTCATCAACGGCTTGTCGCTGATTTTGATGTTGCTCGTAGCAGCGGCATTTACAGCAGGTCCAGCAAAACTGATTTCCCAAATTTCACCGGTCAGCTTTATGGTGGCATTGGGGCTGATTTTCTTTTACTTCCTTCTTGCGACCATCTTACCGATTAACCGCGTCATCGGGCGCATCTACCCGTTCCTAGGCGGCATCTTGCTTTTCATGGCCATCGCAGTGGCGGTCGCACTTGTATTCTCAGGTAAACCAATGCCTAACCTGACTTTCTCCAACTTGCATCCTGGCGCATTGCCAATTTGGCCGCTATTGATGGTCACCATTTCATGTGGCGCGATTTCCGGATTTCACTGCACGCAAAGCCCGATTGTCGCATGCACGATGAAAAAAGAAACAGACGGACGCAAAATCTTCTATGGAGCGATGATCATCGAAGGCGCAATTGCCTTGGTGTGGGCAGCTGCCGGCATGACATTCTTTAATGGTACTGAAGGATTGGCTGCAGCGTTAGCAGCAGGTGGACCATCTGGTGTGGTCAATGAAATCTCGATTTCACTGCTTGGCACAATGGGCGGCATCTTAGCCATTTTCGGTGTCATCATCTTGCCAATCACAACAGGAGACACGGCATTGCGTTCATCGCGTATGATTTTAAGCGATATCTTATCAAAATTCACGAACATGGAAAGCAAATGGAAGATCATCTTGTTGATGGTTCCAATCGCAATCCCAACGTTCTTCATGGCAACAATCGACTATACATTCCTGTGGCGTTACGTCGGCTGGACCAACCAAGTCGTCGCAACCGTCATGCTATGGACAGCGACCGTTTACCTTTTGAGCAATTTCAAATTCCACTGGATTTCGGGGGTGCCTGCAATATTCATGACAGGCGTCGTCGCGACATACATCTTTTACGCGCCGGAAGGACTGAACATGGATTATCAAGTCTCCCTAATCCTCGGGTTCTGCATCACGTTGGTTGTCGTTCTCTGGTATGCAGCGCAAATCATTAAGTACAGAGCGTTGAAAGTTACCGACGCTGAACCGAATACTGCTTGAGTTGGCTAAAGCCCCGGATTCTTTTGAATCCGGGGCTTTAATGTATATGGCAGTGCAACTGATTTCTTAAAACTATAAGTAAGTGCATTCCGCTTTGGCGGAATGCGTTTTTTCAATTAAAGGAGCCGATTGCCATGGCGATCGGCTTTTCAAATTGCGAATTTGAACTGGGGTGTCGGGGTGATTTTTGCTAATGCTTGATAACATTTGATTAGTGTCTGATAAAACATGGTTAGTGCCTAATAAATTCCGGTTATTGCTGGATAACAGCGATTGCGTGCATGTTAAATCCGGGTTATTGCTTGTTAACGAAAATAATGATTTCTCCACCACTTAATCACAAGACTCAAGCTGTAATACTACCAAGTGATACAAAGAAATATAGCGAAGCTAAGTATGTTTTTTTCGCAAAACAGCTTCTTCAGCGACAGCGCATCAGGGGGCTGGGCGTAGTAATGAGACGAGTGTTCTTCTCGGTTCATTATGAAAGTCAAAGAGATGTCGGTTACTTTAGGCAACTCCTTTGCTCTGCCCAAAGCGACTGGAGCGACTCTCGAAATACAATCTCATCGCCTCACTTAATATACAAAATAATAAACTTTTTATAAGTATATTTATCAAATTATCTAAAAATATTGACTAAAAATACATATTAACGCATAATAATTCTATTCTTGATTTAATGGATATAGTCGGAAGCAATTCAAGACAGGGGGACAACTGGTGAAGAAAAAGAGGATTGTCGTGAAAATAGGCAGCAGTTCGTTGACCAATACGTGGGGCGGGCTCTGCATCGAAAAACTCCAGGAACATGGCGAGGCATTGGCGCGATTGAAAGCGCAGGGACATGAGGTGATTTTGGTGTCTTCCGGCGCTGTGGCTGCCGGCTTCACCGATTTAGGGTATGCAGCACGTCCAGTCAGCATCGTCGGCAAACAAGCGGCGGCTGCCATCGGGCAAGGGCAATTGCTTCATGCCTATTCAGAGGAATTCAAAAAGCATGGCATTGTCACCGCCCAATTATTGCTGACACGGCAAAACTTGTTGGCGAAAGATCTTTACCAGAACGCCGGCGCGACGTTATTGGAATTATTGAAGCGCGACGTTTTGCCGATTATTAACGAAAACGATTCGGTGTCAGTCGAGGGCCTGACATTCGGGGACAATGACATGCTTTCAGCTTTGGTCAGCGGCCTTGTTCAAGCGCAGATGCTGATCATCCTGACAGACATCAATGGCATTTATCGCGACAATCCACGTGATAACCCGGATGCCGAGCGTTATGATTTTCTATCGGAAATACCGGACTCACTCATTGAAGAAACATCGAGCGAAGGGTCGATTGTTGGGACTGGCGGCATGAAATCAAAAGTGGAAGCGGCACAAACAGCGCTTGCACTCGGCACGCATATTTTTATCGGCACAGGTTATGGATCTGATAAATTGCTTGATATTGTGGAAGGCAAGGGCGACGGCACCTATATCGGCGATGATCCGCAGGCGACGGTGAAAAACTCCAAGCAATGGCTGGCGCTACATTCAGTGGCTCATGGAAAAATCGAAGTGGATGACGGTGCGGCATTGGCGATCTCCAAACAAGGCAGCAGTTTATTGCCAGTCGGCATCACGGAAATTTTCGGCCATTTTACAGTCGACGAAGTGGTGGAAGTTGTCGATCCGACCGGCGAAGTTATCGGACGCGGGCAAGTGAACTACTCTTCTGAAGAATTGCAGGAAATCAAAGGCTTGTGCAGTACCGAAGCCCAAGTGATAACGAAGACCGGCAAGCGGCAAGTGGTCATCCACCGAAATCAATGGTTCAGCCACGCAGGAAAGGGGTTATGAGAAATGTTAGATACAGTTCAAAAGGATAGCCTGATTGAAAAAGCCAAGAAAGCCAAAGCGGCAGCGGCAGTGATGGCGCAAATGACTACGGCGCAAAAAAATGAAGCACTTCAGCTGATTTCAGCTCAATTGCTAGCGGAGCAGGAGTTTATTTTAAAAGAGCACGAAAAAGACGTGGAAGAGGGAAGGCGGGCGGGGATGAGTGAATCGCTGATCGACCGGTTGAAATTGGATGGAGACCGGTTGTCGGAAATTGCAGCCGCCTTGGTTCAGGTCGCTACGATCGAAGATCCGGTCGGTGAAGTGCTTGAACAATGGGAGCGGCCGAATGGATTGCACATGGAAAAAATCCGGGTGCCGCTTGGTGTGGTGGGCATGATTTACGAAGCGCGGCCGAATGTCACAGTTGATGCATCCAGCTTGTGTTTGAAAACAGGCAATGCAGTCGTGTTGCGCGGCAGTTCAACTGCCATCCATTCCAATACAGCCTTGGTAAAAGTAATCCATCATGCGCTGGAAAAAAGCTCGCTTCCTGCTGACGCGGTTCAATTGATAGAAGACACAAGCCGGGAAACAGCAGCGCGAATGTTCAAACTGAACGATTATTTGGATGTGCTAATTCCGAGAGGCGGAGCGAAGCTCATTCAAACGGTTGTCGCGAACGCCACCGTGCCTGTGCTCGAAACCGGCGCTGGCAATTGCCACGTGTATATCGACGAAACGGCCAACGTGGAAATGGCGATTGCAATAGCGCTGAATGCGAAAACGCAGCGGCCATCAGTGTGCAATTCCTGTGAAACGGTTCTCGTTCATCAAGGGTGGGCGAATAAGCACCTTGGCGAATTGATTGACGCTTTAGAGCAACAAGGCGTCGTCATTCATGGGGACGCGGCGGCCCAACAATGGGAGAGCGTCCATGCCGCAACCGAAGCCGATTGGGCAACGGAATACTTGGGGCTTGAAGTCGCGCTGAAAGTCGTGAATTCAACCCGAGAGGCAATCCAACACATCAACACCTACGGCACGAAACATTCCGAGGCCATTATTTCGGAAACAGACGAAAGTATTTTGGAATTCTTCAACGAAGTGGACGCATCGGCTGTTTACCATAATGCGTCAACGCGTTTTACAGACGGTTTTGAATTCGGCTTCGGTGCTGAAATTGGCATCAGCACCCAAAAACTTCATGCCCGCGGTCCAATGGGATTGCCGGCGTTAACATCAACCAAATACTTGATTCGCGGCAATGGCCAAATTAAATAACACATAAAAAAACCGAAAGCGGCCGCGTT
>JBFEIJ010000047.1:0-21838 GCA_041553775.1 Planococcus sp. (in: firmicutes) | reverse complement strand
GGTCCGTAATATCGAACATGATGGCAAGCATTTGCCCAGCCCTGTCATTTTCATCGATTAACGGAATGATCGTGGCATCAACCCAGAAAATGTCGCCGGTCTTTTTCTCGCCTTTTACTTCACCACGCCAGATACTGCCTGATAAAATCACTTTTTTGATCGCATCATATTGTTCATGAGGAATAATTTCATTGCCAATTTTAGAAATATGCATGCCTAGCATTTCTTCTCTCTCATAACCTGTTGTCCCTTTAAAATGGTCATTGATGAATCTAATATTCCCAGAGGTGTCCCAAATCGCAACCAATGCTGCATAATTCAGCGCGTTTTTATAGCTTTCAAGAATATGTTCGGTTTTCTTTAATTCATGCTTTAATTGGAACTCAGTCGTCAATTCGTGCAATATGATATGAAATGCTCGAATTTGATCCCCTTCCATAATCGGTGAATAAGTTACGGAGTATAACGCTTCTTCCCCGTCTTGCTTTTTTCTTTTGATAAATAAGGGCTTTGCTTTTTGATGGGTCTTAAAGCCATTAAGCTCTGAAAGTACATAATTGAACGTCTCTTCATCCACAAACGGCAGATCGCCGTAAGGCTTGCCTACCCACTCGCTTTTTACGACGCCAAACGTATTTGAATAAGCTAAGTTCATATTGAAAATATCGAATTCCGAAGTGATCATCAACATCGGATCTACCGAATTGTCCACTAATGATTGATAAAATAGATGATCTTCTTCCACTTTTTTCTGCTTCGCAACGTTTTTCGTTATAGCTAAAATATAGGTTTCTCCATTAAATTCCATAGGCGTGATCGACGTTTCATTCGTCTCATGCTCTTCGATAAAAAGATTATAATCTCTATAGGTATGAATCGCACCAAGCTGCAACGCGATTCCATACTGTTTTTTTATGTCCGATGCCAATAAAGGCGGCATCACTTCATCTAATGTTGCCCCCATTAAATCTTTTTGGAACACATTATTCACCGCTTCGTTCACGTATTCATAGCGATATGTCCCAGCGGTTTGCTTCATGAAGTAAATCAAATTATCGGTTTTGCCATACAACATATCTAATTGTTCTTTCGTAAATGGTCCCCGCATGAACATCTCTCTTTTCTTTTAAACGAATTGTCCGCTAGTTGCTGCTGTATTCGAGATGAACCTCTCGTAATCCCGCTGCTCATTCAGCGATTCAGTTGACAGAAAAACGCTTTTTGCATCCGGCTCCCATAAGAATGTATGCTCGGAAAGATAAGTGGCGTTTCCTGCCAATTGCAGTGTGTAACGGTCATTCAGCTTTTCAACTGAACATTTCACCATTCCCCCTGGATTGTATACAGAAACCTCTCCAAATGGCACAAGCTCCGCTATACAGCTTACCAAAGCAGAAGCCGTCATGGCGGTGCCGCACGCATTGGTGAACCCTACACCACGTTCATACGTTTTAACAAAGATGCCGTCTTTTACTTTAGTGACATAACTAACGTTGACGCCATCTGAAAAATAATCATTTGGACCATTGAATAATTGTGCCCATCGTTGCTGATGAGCTCCGCCCCTTTGCAGCTCTCCAGGTACAATAGCGATCAAATGCGGATTGGGCACCGCCACAGCTGTAAAAAGAATTTGCTCAGAAATAAACGGCAACGGTTCTAAAATCAACTTTTCATGGTTTTCATAAATCATCGGCAATTCGGCCAAATTAAATGAAACCGGAGAAATTTCCACAGCATACATTTCAATTTCGCCATCTGAAATTTGCCTTTCCACTTTCAGATTGGCTTTCATCGTCTCGATAACAGCGTCTTTCAGCCCATCACGCTCACACACATACCGCGCCACACAACGCAATCCATTGCCGCACATGGACGCTTCAGAGCCGTCTTTGTTGAACACCCGCATCCGGGCATTTGCACTATCTGAAGGCAATACAGCGAGCAATCCATCTGCTTCAGCATCCAAGCTGCATAATTCTTGCGTGAGTCGGCCATAATCTTCACGGTCTTGGCCTTCATACAAATAAAACGTATTCATCGATCCATGGACTTTTAAAAGCGTAAGTTCCATCCCTTTTGCCTCCAATCAGTTTTTCGTATGTGCAGCAACAAGCTTCGCCATTTCATATGCGGTCTTCGGTGCTTCTGCGTTTGTCATATGGTCCACCAATAAATCTTCTTCCATTTGCAGTTTCTGCATTTCCGACATAAATCGTTCAGGCGTTAAATCTTCCTCTTCTACAACATGAGCAAAGCCTTGCTGTTGGAATAATCGAGCGTTTAATATTTGGTCGCCACGGCTTTTTAATTTCGATAATGGGATAAGTAGCATCGGTTTTTTCAATGCTAAAAATTCAAATATGGAATTTGAACCGGCACGCGAAACGACAAAGTCTGTCATGTGCAATAAATGAGGCAATTCATGCGTAACGTATTCGAATTGCACATAATTCGGCAAGTCTTTTAACGATTCATCAAATTGCCCTTTACCGCAAAGGTGAATGACGTTGTATTGTTTTAGTAAATCAGTAAGATTCGTGCGAATCGCTTCGTTGATGACAGCTGAACCTTGACTGCCGCCCATCACAAGCAATACCGGCAAATCGTTTGTGAAATTGCAGATCTCTTTGCCTTTTGCTGCAGAGCCGTCCATCAATTCACTGCGAATGACTGAACCTGTGCACGTCGATTTTTCTTTTGGAACATGCTTGAGAGTTTCTTTAAATACAGTGAAGATGTGGTTGGCGAAAGGCAACGCAATTTTATTTGCTAAGCCCGGTGTAACATCCGATTCGTGGATGATCACTGGAATCGCCATCAATTTTCCGGCCATAGCCACCGGCACCGATACAAACCCGCCTTTAGAGAAAATAGCCACTGGTTTAGTCTTTCGAATGATATTAATGGCTTGTATCAATCCCATCCCAACTCGGAACGGATCGGTAAAGTTTTTGACAGAAAAATAACGGCGCAGCTTTCCGCTGGAAATCGCATGATAAGCCACATTCGGAAACGAATCAGGAATCAGCTCGCTTTCTATGCCTTCTTTCGATCCGATGTATTCGACATTAAACCCCATGTCCAAAAGTTCCGGAATTAATGCTTGGTTCAAAGAAACGTGTCCAGCCGTTCCTCCGCCTGTTAATAAAATGGTTTTGTTGTTCATGATCCAGTCCTACTTTCTCGGTTTAAAATTGCTTGTACCACTATATACGCAACAGCCTCATGAGGCCGTCTTCGTATGCTATACTTAAGTTTATTTATCAATTTCGTTAGGGAATATTGGAGGAAAAAGATGTTCGAAACTACTAATAATACTGAAAAAATTCAAATGCTTTTTAAAATCGTAGCCCCCATTTTAGTGACACAAGTCGCGATGTATTTGGTGACGTTTTTTGATATTTACATGACTTCACGATACGGGACCGAAGATTTGGCCGGCGTTTCCATCGGCTCGTCGTTCTGGTTTCCCATTTATATCGGATTAGCTGGAATCCTAATTTCCATTACTCCAATTGTAGCACAATTGATGGGAGCCAAAAGAAAAAAAGAAGTAAAAGAAGCTGTCCAACAAGGGATTTACTTGTCAATCATCCTTGCTGTCATTGTCTTTATCTTCTTTTTCACTTCGATTGATTTGCTGCTCGGTTTCATGGACTTAGAACCTGGTGTAGAAGCAGTCGCTTCTGAGTACATATTTGCATTAAGCTTCGGTGTTGTGCCTTTGTTCATTTACAACACCTTGCGTTCTTATATCGACGCGCTCGGCTCCACGCGTGTTTCCATGATCATTTCCCTTTTATCCGCTCCGATTAATGTGTTTTTCAATTACCTATTAATCTTCGGTAAATGGGGATTCCCTGAATTAGGTGGGGTCGGCGCAGGATTGGCTTCTGCGATTACCTACTGGCTTGTATTGCTGATTGCGATATGGATTGTACACACCCAAAGACCGTTCAGAGACTTTTTGATCTTTACGAAATGGCCTAAAATCTCGCTTCCGCGTTTCAAAGAAATTTCATTGATCGGCATTCCCATCGGCATTTCCTTATTTGCGGAAACAAGTATTTTTTCCGCAGTGACATTAATGATGAGTACGTATGGCACGATCACAATCGGTGCACATCAAATCGCGATCAACTTCACCTCGTTGCTTTACATGCTGCCGCTCAGCATATCGATGGGCGCCACCATCCTTGTCGGCTTTGAAGTAGGGGCCAAGCGGTTCGGCGATGCGAAAAGATATAGTTGGCTCAGTGTAATCACTGCCATCAGCTTCAGTTTCATTTCATCAGCTATTCTGTTTTTCATGCGCGAACAAATTGCTGACTTGTATTCGAAAGACCCTGCAGTGATAGAATTGGCCGTTCAATTCTTGGTCTTTGCTGCATTGTTTCAATTATCCGACGCGATTCAAGCACCTGTCCAAGGGGCTTTGAGGGGCTATAAAGATGTTAATATCACGTTTATTATGGCGCTCATTTCTTATTGGGTGATTGGTTTACCAGTCGGCTATCTACTCGCCACTTATACGGATTTCGGTCCCTTTGGCTATTGGATCGGGTTGATTGCCGGACTCACTGCCGGGGCAGCCACGCTGTCTATCCGCCTCATCTCCATCCAAAAAAAGATTGCCACTCAGAATTGAGTGGCAATCTCAGGCTGTCGAGAAACTCTCTCGACAGCCTTTTTTTGTTTATTTCGGTACTTTTTTGATGTAAACTGAAAGAAAAAGAAGGAGCGAGGTCTCATGATTGGTCCCGTCAAAAATCACCGTCATGATCAGGTCACTGTCTCGATTGATGAACTTGTACCGCAAGATCATTTTCTTCGCACCGTCGATGCTCTCATTGATTTTTCTTTTATTGAACGGATTGCTTCACCTTATTATTGTCCGGATAACGGCCGTCCGGCCATTCCACCGATCACATTGTTTAAGATGTTATTCATTGGTTATTTCTATGGTATCCGGTCCGAACGCCAATTGGAAAAAGAAATTCAGATGAACAATGCCTATCGCTGGTTCTTGGGCTATTCACTCACCGATCGCATTCCCGATCACTCCACCATCAGTTTTAACCGGAAAGGCCGATTTGAAGACACGTCGGTCTTCGAACAGATTTTCGACGAAACGGTGCGCCAGGCGCAAGCTCATGGCATGGTTAATGGACGTCTGCTTCTATCAGATTCCACCCATATCAAAGCCAATGCCAATAAGAACAAGTTTATCCGTCAGGCAAAACCCGAAAAAGTGGTCAGCTACTTGGGGGAACTGGAACAAGCCGTCGAAGCTGATCGGGAGGCTCATGGAAAAAAGCTCTGAAGCCGAAGAGGGTTCGGCCGGGTTCCAAAACCAAACCGGCGATGACCCGCGAAAGCGTGACCGATCCGGATAGCGGCTTCCTCGTGCGAAACCAGAAACCCCAAGGATTCTTCTATCTCGACCACCGGACGGTGGATGCCAAATACAATTTCATCACGGATACCTTCATCACGGCCGGTAATGTCCACGACGCCGTGCCTTATCTGGACCGACTCGCTGTCCAAAAACAGAAATTCGATTTTCCGGTGGAAGCGGCCGCCTTGGATGCCGGTTATTTTACTGGCCACATCTGCAAAACCTTAAATGAAGCCGGAACGTTTGTGGTCATGGGCGCCCGCCGTTTCAAAGGTGGGAATCCCAAAGTCCCGAAACGTTTGTTTACGTATGTCGCATCACTGGATGCATATGCATGCCCCATGGGCTGCAAGTTATCCTATGCGACGACGGATCGAGAAGGGTATCGGCACTATAAAAGCCGGCCGCAGGATTGCGAAAACTGTCCACTGCGCCCGGATTGTTTTTCTGCGAAAAGCAAGCATCGGTCGATTTTCCGGCACATCTGGGAAGACGAAAAAGAAAAGGTGCGCGCCAACAAACGCACCCCCAGCGGAAAAAAGCTTTACAAGTTACGAAGCCAGACCATCGAACGGAGTTTCGCCGATGCGAAAGAACTCCATAATTTCCGTTACGCAAGGCGTCGTGGGCGCAAGTCTGTCCAAGAACAGGCTTATCTGACAGCCGCAGCACAAAACATTAAAAAAATGACCCTTCTGCTCAGCAGAAGGGTCTAAAAACTTCACGTTCTTTTGTTTCTTCACCAATCAACTAAGAAGAGAATCGATAAAACCTTAGTTTCTCAACAAGCTGCCGGCTACTACTTAAGTAGTAGCCGGGTTCTCCTTTTTAACTAGCTAAAATACACCTGATGGCGAATGGTGGTCTATCTCTTCCTATGACATGATTAATGAAACAAAATATTCTGATTTCAAAAGGAGAGAACTTCATGAAAAAAAGCTTGTACATCGCAATAGCTTTCGTAATGACTTTGCTGTTAGTTTTCCAACCGGCTAGCACAAACCGATTAGCCGCTTCCGCTTCAGCAGGAACTGCGATCGATCCTATATTGGAGACCATGCTTCTGAACAAAGCAAGTTCTACTCCAATCGAGGTCATCATCGCATTCCGGAATGCGGAAAAAGTGACGACGGAGCATCTTCAATTATTGAAGAGCTTAGGCATTAAGAAAGGCATTTCTTTCAACAGCCTCCCAATCACAGGCGCTCTTTTAACGCCAAAGCAAATTGAGGCTCTCTCTTTAGAAGAAAGCGTACAGTCGATTTACTTTAACGCACCATTAGCTTATGAAAATGAAACTTCTACTTCGATTACTGGTGTTGATAAGCTAAGAGAAGACGCAGCGATCCAAGCGGCAAACGGCGGCTTTCCACTAACAGGTAAAAATATTGGAGTCGTTGTAAACGACAGCGGAGTTGACGGCACGCATAAAGACCACCAGCTTGGCCGCAACTTAGTACAAAACGTCTTGGCAAGCACGAACTTGAACAGCACAGTTGATCTTGTGCCCGTAACTTACCTTGAAAATGTTCCAAATACCGATTCTTCTTCAGGTCACGGTACGCACGTAGCAGGCATTGTAGGCGGAACAGGCGCAATGTCCGGCGGTAAATATGAAGGCGTGGCACCTGGTGCGAACTTGATCGGTTATGGTTCGGGTGCAGGAATTGCCATTTTGGATACAATCGGCGGTTTTGATTATGCATTGACGCACCAACGTGAGTACAATATCCGTGTCATCACGAACTCATGGGGAGACACAAGTGATTCAAATACCGATTTTGATCCGAACAATCCGATTAACATTGCGACAAAGAAATTATATGACCGCGGCATTATCACTGTATTCTCTGCTGGTAACTCCGGTCCTGGAGCATCCACCATTTCCGGGAATTACAAAAAAGCGCCATGGGTCGTTACTGTAGCAGCAGGTGATCGCAACAAGCAACTTGCTGACTTTTCATCACGCGGCGTAAAAGGCAAAGGCGGCACGGTGACAGTTGACGGCGAAACGTTCCAATGGGCAGATCAACCAACAATTACTGCTCCAGGCGTCGACATCATTTCAACTCGAGTGCTTTCACCACTTGCACCACTTAGCGCTCCAAAAGATGCAGCGGGCATCTCACCTGCTCACTTGCCGTATTACACGACATTCAGCGGTACATCAATGGCAGCGCCTCATGTGGCTGGAATTATCGCTTTATTGCTTGAAGCTGATCCAACCCTTTCTCCAACTGAAGTGAAAAACACATTGCAGCAAAGTGCAACGGCGATGAGCGGCTATGAGTCGTGGCAAGTTGGTTCTGGCTACGTGAACGCTTACGCGGCTGTCCAATCATTGAACATCACAGCTCAACCCGTTTCATCAAAAAAATAAAATCTCCGCCTTTCTGAAAACAGAAAGGCGGTTCACCTCTACAACCTTGGTTTTACCTTATAGCTACTACCTTTAGCAAAAAAGATACGACTTAAGCGGAATGGTTAACTCGTAAAAGAAACTAAATAATTAAGTAGCACCCAAAAAAAATTGAAAAGAGGTTGGAAAATGAAAAAAGCATTCATATTGATCACAATGTTCTTTTTAATCTTCTCAGCATTCTTACCTGCTGGAGCAACAACTCTTCCTTCGACTACGAAGACGGTCGTCGATGAGAAACTATTGTCAGCATTTGATAAAAGCAATACCGCACAAGTCGTCATCGCATTTAAAGGCGATGGAAAACCGACGGATGCACAAAAATCATTGGTGCAAGAACTTGGCATCGACTCTGCTGTAACAATGCAAAGTTTGCCGATCATGGGCGCAATTGCTACACAACAACAAGTTGAACAACTTGCTCAGAGCGACGAAGTACAATCGGTTTACTTGAATGAAAAACTGACTTATTTCAATGCCGACGCTTCAGCGATTACTGGCGTTGATAAAGTTCAAAACGACAAAGATTTCCAAAAACGCAACGGTGGTTTCCCGTTCTCAGGTGAAAACGTTGGTGTTGTCATCAATGACAGCGGTGTCGATGGAACACATAAAGATTTAGAACTTGGCAGAAACCTCGTTCAAAACGTTTTAGGCACAACGAATTTACAAGGCACTGGATTTGTTCCAATCTCTTATACAGAAAACGTTGCAAACACTGACACGAACTCAGGCCACGGAACGCACGTAGCCGGTACTGTTGGCGGCACAGGCACATTGTCTGGCGGCAAGTATGAAGGAGCTGCTCCTGGAGCAGACTTGATCGGATACGGATCAGGCGGCGCATTGTTCGTTCTTGACGGCATTGGTGGTTTTGATTACGCAATCACTCACCAAAGAGAATACAATATCCGCGTCATCACGAACTCATGGGGTTCTTCAGGTGACTTCGATCCAAATGCGCCAATTAACATTGCCAGCAAAAAAGCGCATGACCGTGGAATCGTTGTTTTATTCGCAGCGGGTAACGCAGGTCCTGCAGAAAACACACATAATCCTTACGCAAAAGCTCCATGGGTCATTTCAGTCGGTGCTGGCGAAAAAGACGGCACGCTAGCTGATTTCTCTTCACGTGGAACTCCAGGTGTCGGTGGAACATTTGAAATGGACGGAAAGTCTTGGACTTGGACAGACGCTCCAACATTTGTAGCACCAGGTGTTGATATCGTTTCAACACGTACGGTATCACCTGTAACTTCTTTAGCGGCTCAAAAAGATCTTGAAACTCTTGAACCTGCACATTTGCCATACTATACGGTGATGAGCGGAACATCTATGGCAACACCGCATGCTGCTGGTATTGTGGCATTGCTATTAGAAGCAGACCCAACGTTATCTCCTGCAAAAGTGAAAACTTTATTGCAGCAAACAGCTACAAATATGCCAGGTTATGATACTTGGGAAGTTGGCGCTGGTTATGTGAACGCATATGCAGCGGTAGAAAGCATCATGAACGGCACTTCTTACGGCGCGACATTGAACAGCACAAAAGAATTTAACGCAAACGTTGCTTCTGAAAGAACAATGGAAAATTTTGCAGTAGATTACACATTGTCTACAAGCACACAGCACACTTTTAACGTAGAAGAAGGATTATCTACTATTTTCGCAAAAGCGAATGCTCAAGGTCTTCTTGAAGAAACAGGAAATCCAGTAAACTTGGTATTGATCTCTCCTGATGGCACTGAATACAGCTCAGGAATCAGCTTATTATTCCCAACGACTTACGAACGTACAGTGATCGTGAACAGCCCGAAAGCCGGTACATGGAAACTTGAAGTACGCGGCATCCGCGGAAACGCTGCAAACCCTGTAGGACTTGCAGTACCAGAAACAGTAAAAGGCACGATTGCATTTACAAAAGTAAGCGGCATTACTGGTGCTTCTGACATTGCAGGACATCCTGCTGAAGCAGCAATTGCAATGGGCATCGAAAACAAATTGATCGACTCGTATTCAAATGGACGCTTTAAACCAGATTCAAAATTAACTCGCGGCGACTTAGCTACTTATTTGGTAATGGGAGCTGAAATTCGTCAGAACATGACGTCTGCAGCAAACTATGCTGAATTAGGCGAAACTGCTCCTTATGCAGCGGCAGTCCTTTCAAAAGGTGCAGCATTCCGTGATTACAATCAGAACTCAAAAGGCGTTATGGAGCTTCGCTCAAACGGCAGCTTCGATTCAAAGGGCACAGTGACAAAAGCTGAACTTGCTTACTCACTTGTACAAAGCTTAGGATTGCAAAAACAAGCTGAAGCATTTACAGGAAACGTAACGGTTCAATACAATAACGAACGCATCTCGATCAGTGATCAAGCAGCGATTCCAGCTCACTTGAAAGGCTATGTACAATTGGCTTTGGACTTGAATATCTTGAATGCACAATTCACTGTCACTCAAGGACCATATGACTTAACACCAACGATCAACGCTTCAATTGCACCGGCACAACAAGTTACACGCGGTGATTTCGCCGTAGCTTTCAGCCGTTACTACGGAGCATTCTTCTCAAACTAATCACAAAGCCCGCCTCTCCCTAAACGGATTGGCGGGTTTTTCATGTGGAGAGAACGTCTCGACTAAACAGAAATCATTGTTCAATTAAATTTAAAGCCGCTTGGATTTTTGCTGATCCAAGCGACTTTTTTCGTCTATTATTTATAGTACATCTTTGTGCTTTAAAGAACGCGGTAATAGATATAAGCTACACTCGATGCTCCAGACGCTACTTAGCTTTGCAGACCACCTTTTTCAAGTGACCAAAACAGCAATTCATTTTCTGCCCTTGTCCGGTGCATGCCCACCTTTTCCAATACTTTTATCGAAGCAATATTGTCTTTCTTGCATTCAGCGGTAACTTGCGTCACTTCACCTGTCCGGAATGCCCACTCAACAAGCCCTTTGACGGCTTCTGTAGCATAGCCTTGATTTTGCGCCTGTGCTGCAATGCCGTAGCCGATTTCCACCACTCCGTCACGATCTGGCCGCCCTTTAAAACCTGCATCGCCAACCGTTGTTTCACTGTTGCGGTCCACAATCATCCAAACACCCCAGCCTAACCGTTCAGGCTCATTTTCCAATTCTGCAATAAACATATTGATGTGCGGCCCCATATCGTATTGTGTGGCGAAATGGCTGTAATTCTCTGGCGTACAAACCACTAAACGCAACCGCTCTGTTAAAATTTCCATACGAACTTTCTCCAATCCTCTCACGTAACGTGATTGTTTATTCAGCATTACAATATCTTACTCATACGGTAATTTCTTAATTGCACCCCAAAACACTCCACTACTTGCGGTTCGACCACGGAAAAGCCGTGATGTTCAAAAAACGGCTTTGCGGTGATGCTGACGTCAGCAGCTAGTTTCTCTACTTGCTGCCTGCGCGCTTCTTGTTCAATTTTTCCGAGCAATTTGTCGGCGATTCCTTGCCGTTGGTAATCTTTATGAACATACAGCCGATCCAATTTCCCTTCTGCTGCTAAATCAGAGAACCCCACAATCATGCCATCTTTCCAAGCGACAAATGTTTTATTTTCCGCGAGTGAAGCACCCCACCGCTCCACGAGTTCTTTGCGCAGCGTTTCGGGCGCCCAGGCGTCAAGCTGTGCTGCCGAATAATCAGCCGCATTGACCGAATGGACCGTGTCATAAAAAAGCGCAATGATTTCTTCCGCATACTGCAGTTCAAATCCGGTAATGGTAATTGCATCAGCTGTAATGAGCGCAGGCAGTTCTTGTAAATGCCTTATTGTAAAATCAGCAGCAGGCGCCTGTCCATGTGGATTCTCTATCCAAACAGCTTTCATCCCTATTGCTTGAGCAGCCGCCACATCGTTTTTCGGATGGTCGCCAATATACACCGCTTCATGCGCCTTGATACTTAAAGCCGACAGCGCTTTTTCAAACAGACGTGGATCCGGCTTAGCGATTCCTTCTATACCGGATACTAGAATGACGTTGAAATACGTTTCAATGCCAAGCGCACGGATGCTGTCCATTTGCAGCTGCCCCGGTCCATTTGTAATGATGGCCAATTTGAGGCCATTCTTCTGCAGCGCTTCTAGCATCTCTACGAGACCTGGAAATCCCATGCAATGATCTTTAAACCGACTGACGTAATCGGTCAATATTATTTCCCAGGAAATATCCGTGATGTTGAATTCGTGAATCAATTGCTGATAGACGACATCTTTCCACCGGTAGCCCCTTGCATCCAGTTCAATGAACCGCTGCACATACTGTTCTTTCGGAATATGCTTGAGTTGATCGTAAAACCGCTCGTATTGAAGGTTTATAAAGAAATGCAAAGACTGATCACGATCCAATAAGGTTCCGTCTAAATCGAATATAGCTGCTTTAAACACGTCAGACTCACCTCTTTTCCATTGCTTGATAAATTTCCAACGCTTCAAAAAGAAATTCTTTCTTATACCCTGTTTTGTCGTGGATTCGTTCCACCCACTGGGCTATCTCTGCTACTGGATTGTCTCGAAAAAGCCCTTCCGACGTACTAAGAAAACTTTCCCAATTGTCGAATTCCCAATGACCCGTTTCGCTTTTATAAGGCACGCGTACTTCTAATAATGGTTTAGGGTAGATGTGCTGTTGGGAGAACTCTGCCGCTTGCCAGAACAAATTGTCCGCTACCGGCTTTAAATCGTAGGATTGACGTGACATTTTGCCTCCTGGCCGGTGGTAAACGATTTCTGCGCTGTTCTGCGCAGCGGTCACTTGAATTTCCGCTCCTGGAAAAAAGCCGTGAATCCGTCCCAGTTTGAATGCAGGGTCATCAGCATCCACCAGCACCGGCTGGAGCCATTGATCGCCAAGGTCGCATAAATAGCGCCGACCATCCTTATCTTCTGCTACGACTGCCGCATGTGCTTCTGTGGTACCTAGCTCGCTACCGATAGGATAAGCTGTAATTCCTTCACTTCTAAACTCATCTAATAGCCATAGCGCCAAGTCAAAGCAATTTCCGGTAATGTGGTACTGCTGTCGATGTTGCTTCATCAATGTCACTGAACGTTGCTTGTTGACTCCCGCTTTTTGAAAAAACCATGCTTTCGTCAATGTCTCCATCGGGAAGTCGTCAAATCGGTGCCACACGGCCAAAATCTCTTCAGTAGCCTTCAAATTATCCACCTTCTTTATCCATTTCTTCAACTTGCCCTCTGTTCATTTCGATTTTAAAGAACCTGAATCCTTTATCGGCGTCCGTTCAATCTCAAGTTCTTGCATCTCTGCTATTGTATACCCCATACTGTATATAATTGTGTTGAATAAGGAGTGTCCTGAAATGACTTTGTATCAAATTGGCAGCATCACGCTGCCCGCAGTATGGATTGCCATTGTGATCGCACTTGCTGTTGTCGCTCTTACGAAACGTCTCATCAGCGGCGAAAAAATCGACGAATGGTTTTGGAACGCGTTTACCATGTACTTTCTTGTCTGGAAGGCGAGCTATATATTGTTTAATTTCGATGAATTTTTAAATTTCCCCATGTCCGTGCTGTATTTCAATGGTGGAGCGACTGGCCATCTCCTGGCAATTGCAGCGGTCACGATTTACCTTTGGAGGGCAGTTAAAAAATATCCTGAGCTTTACCAAGATGCATTGCCTATCTTGCTATTGTTTTTCACCGGCTTTGGAGCGGCCTTAAACATTCTTGAAAAACAAATGACTGCATCTGTTCTCCACATCATTCTTTTTGTCGGCGTCGTGCTTTTTCTTTATGCTTCACGAAAAAAGACGGTTGCCAATAGGATACAAATCCAGATTTTATTTGTATTGGCTGAACTGTTGGTCTTGAGCATGTTCCAGCCATTGCTATCCATCCAGCCACTGACTTTCAGCTGGCTCGCTTTAACCGCATTTGTCTTGGAGAAATTACGGAAAAGAGAGGTCATCATTCATGAATAAAAACATATTGTCGATTGCCATTATCGTCTTGCTGCTTGCTATTGCGGCAGTTAATTTCTTTGATTTTTCCTTTACTGAAAAAGAAACTGCCCAATCCGTGTCGACTGAAGTCGATATCGCTTCTGATTCTTCTGCTCCGACAGAAGGAGAACCCGCTCCGGATTTTGAACTTACGTCATTGGACGGTCAAACTGTCCGTTTATCGGATTACCGCGGCAAGAAAGTCATCTTGAATTTCTGGGCGACATGGTGTCCTCCTTGTAAAGCCGAAATGCCCCATATGCAAAAGTTCTATGAAGACAATAAAGACAACGGCATTGAAGTGCTCGCAGTTAATTTAACGAGCATCGATAAAGGTGAAAAATCGGTCGAGTCGTTTATTGAAGAATATGAGCTGACCTTCCCGATTCCGATGGATCGCGACGGAAAAATCGGCTCGCAATATCGAGCTGTGACCATTCCGACGAGTTACATCATCGACACCGAAGGCATTATTCAAAAGAAAGTCGTCGGTCCGATGGATGAATCCATGATCGAAAAACTGACATCGGTTATCGATTAACGGAAAGCCTGGAATCCTTTTGGATTTTCAGGCTTTTTCTATGTATGATTTATTGTTTCCGCGCCTCATTTAAACCGAGAGACTGCAGTTCTGCCATAATTCTAGCATGAAGTTCTTCAGGTGATAGCGAGCTGTCGAGCTTCAGTACCGGACATTTCGCTATGCTCATTTGGTGTAAGTGTTCAGCATACGTACCGACCATCTCTTTATCCGTCGCTGTTAAATATGTTTGGCACCATTCCAAAAATTCATTGGTCATTTCGCCTTTTTCATCCAGTGAAAATTGACTTGGCCGCTGGGATTCCCTTGCGCGCAGCCTCTTCAAGCGGGTATCTTCATCCAAATAAAGAAACACCAGCAAGTCCCGGTCGTTAAATCCATTTTTGCACCACGAGTAAATTGAACCCGATGCTACATACCCATCGCAAGATTCCATGTCTTTTCGGTACATTTTCAATCGTTCTTCTACCGGATAATCTTCTGTAAAAGAATCATCTTTCCAAATGTACTTGTCTGTATCAATCCACTTTAAGCCTTCTTTTTTACCGATATACTCGCCTAACGTAGTCTTTCCCATGCCCGATCCACCAATAATTTGGATTTTCATAAAGCCACCTCTTCCATTAACCGTTTCTTTCATCATACGATAAACAAGAAAATTACAAAATAACAAGTTCAGTTGTATGATAACGTTATAAATTCTTTTCTGAAAAAGTAATCTAATTCGCCTTTTGTCACGTTCTACTATTAACAAACAAAACAGAACGAACAAATCAGAGGAGGAACGAATATGATTAATAAGAAATTTGGATTATTGCTTGCTGCAAGCATGCTGTCACTAGCTGCTTGTGGAGAAGAACAGGTATCAGAAGAAACGAATAACGCGGAATCAGAAGTGGTTGAACAGGAAAGCACTACTGAGGAAGAAACAGCGACCGAAGAAGAACCTGCTGCTGAGGAACAAGAAAGCACCGAAGAAGCAACTGAAGAAGAGGAGCCAGCAGAAGAAAAAGAAGATGCTGAACCAGCTAAAGAAGATGCACCTGAAGCTGAAAGCGGCACCGCTTCCAAATTGCTATCAAATGGCGAAACGACCAGCTTTGTATTTAACGAAACAGGTGAATTTGATATCTTTTGCGAACCCCACCCGATCATGCAAATGACGGTCATTGTTGAAGAAGGCGCTGAACAATCAGGCGAAATCGCAGTTGATATTGCCGATTATGACTTTAGTGAAAAAACGCTCACTGTCGCTCCAGGTACAACCATCGTTTGGACAAACCAGGACCAAGTGCAACATAACGTGGCATTTGAATAAACATAATTACTGAATATAGAAAACAGCCCAAGCAATCGTTTTAGATTGCCTGGGCTGTTTGTTTGTATTTGTAAAGGGAAGCATATGTGGATTAAACTTTACCTTCTTCTATTAAGACTTTTTCAAATGCATCGACCACGTCTTTATCGTAATGAGTATCAACCATCGATTTGATTTCATCGATGGCGTATCGTGCGTCAAATGCTTTCCGATAAGATCGGTCTTCAGTCATTGCATCAAAAGTATCACTGACAGCGATGATTTTGGCTTCTAAAAGAATTTCTTCTCCTTTTAAACCAAATGGATACCCGCTTCCATCCAATCGTTCATGGTGCTGTGCAATAATCGGACTAAGTACTTCGTAAATAGTGCCTTTTAACATTTCAGCACCATCTCCAGGATGTTTTTTAATCATCGCAAATTCTTCCTCAGTAAGGCGAGAAGGTTTATTGAGTACATTTTCGGGCACGTGAATTTTTCCGATGTCGTGTAATATGGATGAATGTGTTATTTTGTCTAATCTGTCTAAATCCAAATTCATTTTTTTTGCTATTTTTACAGCGTATTCTGCAACTCGGTCACTGTGCATATACGTATATCGGTCTTTTTGTTCTACCTTTTTAACGATGTCCATTAATGAAGACATTTCTTTGCTTACATGTACAAATACTGGCTCTGTTACAACCCACAGAAATGTAAGATCGGATAAAGTGGTGAAATGGATGGATTCCTCAAGACCTTTGGCAGTAAAGTAATCTTGTGGTCCAAAAGTCAACTTTTCTCCTTCAATTTCGCATGAGACTTCACCTGACAAAATGAGGATAAATTCCATTGCTCTTGGATTGTCAGAAGGATATATGTAAAAAAGTTTGTCTTTTTCAAGCGATTGCAGCAACACTTCGGCTCCATTGCCTCGAGCTAGTAAACTGAATTCACTTGTTTCAAGTTTCACTTTTTCAAGGGCACTCCCTTTTTTACTCGCTTTAAATCCTCTCACATAATTCCCTCCGTTAATTCATAAAAAAAGAGTTCTAATTAGAACTCTTTTTTCATTATACAAAAATTAATCAGAAAATACTATCTAATCAACGAATACCGACAATTCTAATCGGATCAATCCATACTTTTTTATGGCCGAATCGAATCAATTTCCAACTGCATTCAGCAAGGACGCCTTTTTCTTTAGCTTTTCCAATTGCTTTATTAGACATTTCAAGCGTTTCATCATAGCAGTCTTCGATAACTTCATTTAAATCTTTGATGTATTCTTTCGTTTCTTTCCGGTAATCTGATTCTTGGCTCAATTTAGCTGATAACTGATCAATAGCAGCCAGCAATTCTGCATCAGTGAATTCTTCGCCACTTTCTAAAAACGCTACAAATGCTTCAATATCTTGTTGCGCGTTGCGCATGTCCGCTCTTGTTTCACGAATAAGCTTTTCTATTTTTTCATTTAATTCTACAACTTCTTTTTTCATTTTTTCAACACGCTTTTCGTTATACGAGCCAGATGCAATCGCCTGTACAAGCTGTGCTTTTTCTTGTTTCAACTTTACAATTTCGGTTCCTTTTTTACCGCGAATTTCAGCAACATATTCTACACCTAATTTATCTGCGTCTTCTACAGCATCTTCAATTTCTTCATCGATCTTCACATTGGCTTTTTTAATAATTTCCAATCCTTCTTGAATTTCTTTATCTCCTGAATCACTTGCAAACACACTTGTGCTTAATCCGAGGAATAAAGCTGCTGTAAGTAAAAATACAAATAAGTTCTTCATCTGTCTAACCTCCGTTTACCATAATATTTTTTACTCAGCATTCGATATGTACAGATCGTCCAAATCCATGCCTTGTATTTTTCCATAAAGAGATTTATCCGCCCTACACATCAAACTTCACATGCAGCGGTAAGTCGTTCTTATGCTTGGAAAAAAGTGAAACCATTTGACTGAATAAATTTGTTCGTTTTCTTCGGCATTTAAACTTCTAGTAGATCAACGATAGAAGAAAGCCAATAAATATTACTTAAATCGGCTGCAGGATCTACGACACCCCTCCATTTCCCTAAAGCAGTAGCTGGGTTAGATTTTCCTTTCTCTTCACAAACCTCTATATGCTAATTCTTGATGACTCTAAAACAAGACTATTAGACTAATATTAGCTTTTAAGAACCCGGAAAAATAGATATATTAGATTATTTTCCAACCCACAAAGCTATATTCCCCATTTTTACCCTTAGATAAACACGGCCTACTAATTATATTTCATAGTATAGTTAATATTCAGTCAATTTATTACAGTATACGGTGCTTAATACCCATTGTCAACGCATATCTATAGTTTAATTTCACCTTTTTTACCTTTTCTTTATCTTTTAATAGAAAGACCCGAATGTAAAAAATCACATGAGCTAATAAAGTTATCTGTGTTTATTAAAATACGAGAAGAATGAAAAATCCCATGACCAAGCTTTTGCCTGGAACGTGGAATTTTCAGCTTGTTTAAGCTATTAACGTTTTCACTGGCTTCATGATTCGCTTTTGATATCTCCAAGCAATGAATAGTATCATAGTTACGACAAAAATGATGAACGGAACTGCAAATAGCTCAAAGGCATTTGGCGCATAGTGTTTGATTTGGAATGCACTTTCTACAGTTTCCAAATAAGATTTTTTGTATTCAAATTGAATCACCCATTTGTCATTGGCCATCACCATCGTCCCGATATCGTAATCATTTGGTTCAATCGTTTCGGTAATTTCTCCGTTTTGACCAATAACGATTAAAGCTTTTTCATACTCAATCGGGAATATGTTTATGGGCTCTTGTTGCCAGTTGCTGGCTTCTTTAACGTTGCTAGAAGCGAATACGGCAATATGCTGCAATTGTTCCTCATAGCGCTGGAAAACAGCTTGTAAGGCCGTCTCATTTGGTCTGCTTTGCGTTGATAATGCTGTAAACGTTTCTTCCATGATTGCTCGCTGCTGTTGAGCTACTCGTTGCTGTTCTTTTTGATCCTCTTGCCAAGAGTTGAAATTAATAAGAGCAAATGCGAACAATACAATAGCTAAGCTTAGTGAAATCCAAAAGGAGACTCGTAATAATTTTGAGAATCCTAACTCTGCCTTCATAAACCGCGAAATTTTTTCAAGCGGCTTTTTTTGTTCCAGACGTTCGATCCGTTCAGCATCTTCTTCTTGATGAAGCTCTCTTTTCATATGGAATAGCATTTCCGCACAAGAATCACATTGAGCAAGATGCTTTTCGATAAACGCTTCGCTTTCTTTACTGCACAATTGGTCGATATAAGTTGGTAATAAATCACACACAATATAACATTCATTGTTCATACACAGTTCCTCGCTCTCTTAACTTTAATTTTGCTCGGTAGAAAGTCACCCGCGCCCAGTTCTCATTTCGCTGATGAATTTCTCCAATTTCCTTAAATGACAAGTCCCCTAATAACCGCTGCAGTACAATTTCTTTATACGGCTCCTCAAGCAAATGAATTATACGGAACAGTTCAACTTTATTTTCGCTATCTATCAAGGCGCTTTCTAGTGAACCTGATAAGTCATCTGTATGTAGTTGATTGGGTTGCTTTACTTGTTTATCAACGTACTTATAATATGTATGTTTGGCAATCTGGCAAAGCCACACAATCATCTTGCAATCGCCATTGTAATTATCGATTGAACGTATCGCTTGAAAAAACGTTTCTTGGGTTAGCTCGTCCGCCACATCGGCATTTCTGCAAAGCGTGATTAAATATTTAAATACTTGCTCTGCGTGCTGCTCGTATAGTTCCGTAAGTTCATCCACTCTTCTACCTCCTTTCACCTTATATATCTAAAATAACTGCAATTCGTTACAAGAATTTTTATTTTTTTATTTTTCTTTTTAAAAGCTTCACATAAAATCATACATTGAAAATGTTCAAAAATGCCATAAACCGTAAAAAAGACGTTCGCAAAGTGATTCACCACTTTACGAACGTCTTCTTATTGTATGCTGCCTGTATGAACGGTTTTACTCGACCGTTACGGATTTTGCCAAGTTACGTGGCTTGTCTACGTCGCAATCGCGGTGAAGCGCTGCGTAATAGCTGATCAATTGCATTGGGATAACAGAGACAAGCGGTGACAATAGCTCATGAACTTTTGGAAGCGTTAAGCTATCGCCATCTTCTTGCAAGCCTTCCATTGAAATGATGCAAGGGTTAGCGCCGCGTGCTGCGACTTCTTTCACATTTCCACGGATGCTTAAGTTAACCGCTTCTTGAGTTGCAAGTGCGATAACTGGTGTACCTTCTTCGATCAAAGCAATTGTTCCGTGCTTCAATTCGCCGCCGGCAAACCCTTCCGCTTGGATATACGAAATTTCTTTTAATTTCAATGCGCCTTCAAGTCCAACGAAATAATCCATTACGCGGCCGATAAAGAAGCAATTGCGTGTAGTAGAAAGGAAGTCACGGGCAATCTGCTCCATTTCTTCTTTCATGTCCACTTGCGCTTGAATCGCATTCGCAACGATTCCAAGTTCTTGAACAAGGTCAAAGCCGACTTCAATGCCTTTTGACTCTGCTGTTACCGCTGAAAGAATCGACAATACAGCGATTTGTGCTGTGTATGCTTTTGTCGATGCAACGGCAATTTCAGGACCTGCATGCAATAATAACGTGTAATCCGATTCACGCGACAACGTAGAACCGGCAACGTTTGTAATTGTTAATGACGGGTGACCCAATTCTTTGATTTTCACAAGTACTTGACGGCTGTCAGCAGTTTCGCCTGATTGTGAAATAAAGATGAATAATGGCTTTTCAGAAAGAAGCGGCATGTTGTAGCCGAATTCGCTCGCTACATGCACTTCTACTGGAATTTGCGCCAATTTCTCAATGTATTCTTTACCGATCAAACCAGCGTGGTAGCTTGTACCTGCTGCAATAATATGAATGCGGTCTGCTTGTTTCATCGCTTCCACGATTTCTGGCTGGATGACCAATTTGTCTTCACCATTTTGGTAAGCTTGAACGATTTTACGCATAACTGCAGGCTGCTCGTCGATTTCTTTCAACATATAATGCGGGTATGTTCCTTTTTCGATATCGCTCATATCGATTTCTGCTGTAAACGGCTCACGGGTTACCACTTCGCCGTCCAACGTTGAAATTTCGACGCTGTCTTTACGAACGATAACGATTTCTTTGTCCATCAATTCCACGAATTGATCCGTGATTTGCAGCATAGCCATTGCATCACTTGCAACAACGTTAAAGCCTTCTCCAAGTCCAACTAGCAATGGGCTCTTGTTTTTCGCAACAAAGATCGTCTGCGCTTCTTCAGCGTCCAATAACGCAATTGCGTATGAACCTTTCAACAACGTCAATGTTTTGCTGAATGCTTCTTTCGTTGTCATACCTTCTGCAACCAATTTACCGATCAACTGGACAATTACTTCTGTGTCCGTGTCAGATTCCATTTCAACGCCAGGTAAAAAATCGCGCTGTAAATGATGGTAGTTTTCGATAACGCCGTTATGCACGATTGTGAAACGGTCCGAATGGTTTTGATGCGGGTGAGCGTTCACTTTGTTTGGCTTGCCGTGCGTTGCCCAACGTGTATGCCCGATTCCTGTTGTACCCATTACGTCATCCGCGACAATCGCACGCAAATCAGCAATACGGCCTTTTTCTTTGAATACAGTTACAGCTTCACCGTTGCGCACTGCAATACCCGCTGAATCGTATCCGCGGTATTCCAAACGCTCTAAGCCTTTTAATAAAATTTCCTTTGAATCATTTTCACCGATATATCCTACAATTCCACACATGTTTAAATTCCTCCGTTTTCTCTAAATAAAAATGAGCGTTTGCTAACGTTCGCAGACGCTTCTAATGAGCCCATCCACACCGTTGTCCAGCCAATCGCTCAGCTGTTTTAAGTGTTGGATATTACGACCGGGCTTCACGGCCGGGAGGTATCCGCCGAAACATCGATACTCCTCCTCCTCGTCTACTGAAGAATGATTTGTCCATCCAATTTCCTCAGTACAGGCGCTTCAACTATTTTCCTTGCACGCTACTCTATCCCCCTTTTTCAGTGGCCATAAACAGGCATGTTCATCATACCTCCTAACACTTGG
>JBFEIJ010000046.1:0-22064 GCA_041553775.1 Planococcus sp. (in: firmicutes) | reverse complement strand
TTTCATTGTTATTCCAAACTCTCAACTTCGAAATTCGCGCTCGCTTGCTCGTATTGAAGATGGCTTCCTTCAAGCAGCTGGATGAATTCGATGTTGTAATTGCGGTCTTTCAAATGTTGTCGTACTTCACGCTCGGATGAAGCTTCAACATATAGACTCTGAGTGTTTTCGCGAACTGGTACCTCTGCACGGTTTTCCTGATATAATACTTTAAAAATCATATTTTGCTCTCCTTTTACACGTTCAATTAAATTCACTTTCTTTATATTATCACGACCGTGTTTTAAAATAAAGAATAGCCCTCCTAATTCTTTTAGAAGGGCCGAATAATTATGCGATTTTCTTTTTGTTCATAATGCCATTGAGCTGTCTAAGCAGTTTCCTCTTTAGACGTTTCAACATGACTAACTCACTCCTTGCCGGCATTATACTATATATTCTGACAATTGTAAAGAGGAGAATTTAACATACAGAATGGAGATTTTAACCAATGGGAAAACTATTATTGCTCGATATTGATGGGACTTTATTAAATTCAAACAAGGAATTGCCGGAAAGCACTAAAACGGCACTTTTACAAGCCCGTGCAAATGGCCATGAATTGGCGATCGCGACAGGACGAGCGCCGTTCATGTTTAACGAATTGCGAGAAGAGCTGGAAATTTCGACGTTCATTTCATTTAATGGCCAGTATATTGTTCATCAACAAAAGCCGGTTCACAAAGAAGCATTGAATCCAGATACGCTTCAATCGATTTACGCATTTGCAGAAGAGCGCAATCATCCGATTGTTTATATGAATGAACTTAAAATGGTTTCTTCTATCGATTATCATCCTGATATTGACGAAAGCATCAAAAGCTTGAAATTTGAACATCCTCCAACTGAAGCGGGGTTCGAAATAGAAAATGAAATTTACCAGGCATTGGTTTTTTGTGAAAAACAAGACGAGCAGCAATACCGCGATCATTTCCAGACGGTGGATTTCGTACGCTGGCACCGTGTTTCTTGCGATATTTTGCCACAAGGTGGTACGAAAGCGAGCGGCATTGAACGTTTGATCAAGCTCACTGGTCATACACTTGAAGAAACAATTGCATTTGGAGATGGGTTAAACGATTTGCAGATGATGAAAACAGCTGGCTTCAGCGTCGCGATGGAAAATGGCCATTCCGAAACAAAAGCAGTGGCTTCGTATATTACCGACCATGTCGACAACGATGGACTGGCAAAGGCATTCAAGCATTTAGGACTGATTTAA
The DNA here is from genome assembly GCA_041553775.1 of Planococcus sp. (in: firmicutes). Taxonomy (GTDB): domain Bacteria; phylum Bacillota; class Bacilli; order Bacillales_A; family Planococcaceae; genus Planococcus. The sequence goes on along the minus strand of JBFEIJ010000046.1, from coordinate 20,803 downwards.
AACAAAAGAAAAAAGCTTGGGAGATTATTCTCCCGAGCTTCTATCAATCGGCGTCGCATTTTCAATTTCAGCAAATGGATTGTCAGGGTTGATATGATCAAAGAACATCACGCCATTCAAATGATCAAGTTCATGCTGAAACGCAATAGCTGGCAGCCCTTTCAAGCGCATTTTATATTCTTCGCCTTGAAGATTGAATGCTTTAATTGTGATGCGCGCGTAACGCGGCACATATCCTGGAACAGAACGGTCAACTGACAAACAGCCTTCGCCTGCAGTCAGGTAGGATTTTTCCACAGAATGGCTAACGATTTTCGGATTGATGGCGACTAGGCTCATGTTTTCCTCTGTCGACGGATCGAAATAAAGCGCAAAAATTCGTTTAGCTTGATTGACTTGTGGTGCTGCAATTCCTACACCTGGCCGAAGATCGTATTTTTCAACAAGCTCGTCGTCTTGACTGTTCTTTACATATTCTAAGAGGTCTTCAGCCAATTTTTTATCTTCAGCTGATAAAGGAAGGGCCACTTCTTCTGCACGCTTTCGCAATGTAGGGTGGCCTTCGCGTATGATGTCTTTCATTAAAATCAACAGGTTTCATCCTTTCATTCTTGCCATTAATTTAATTATATCTTAAAAAAGCTTAGCATGAAACGAAAATCCCCTGCTATGGAGTTGTGTTTTTTATATGGCAACATTATAGTTAAAGTGAAGATTAAGGGAGGGTTTATATTGAACAAAGCAATTGCGGCCACTGTAGTTTCAAGCGCTTTATTATTGAGTGCCTGTTCAGGGTCGGGAGCCGAAGAACAACTGGACAATGTTTTGAAAAGTACATTTGATGCAGAAAAAGAGTATCGCAGTACTCAAAAAGATATGCAGAAACTAGAAGAAGATGAACAAAAACTGTTTGAAGACATTATGTCTTTGACACAGGAAGAGCAAGAAAAAGTCAGTGAACAAGCAGAAGAAGCGCTTGCATCAGCTGATGAGCGGTTAAAGCTTTTGGCCAGCGAAAGAGAATCGATGGCAGCTGCGCAGGAAAATTTCAAAGAAATTGATGATGTTATAGAAGAAACTGATGAAGAGAGCGTAAAAGCTGGATTGGAAGAATTGAAAGCGAAAATGCAAGAACGCTTTGATGCACATTCAACTTTTGCAGAAGCTTACGAAGAATTAAACAAGCAACAGCAAGAATTGTATAGCATGCTAAAAGATGACACGACTACACTTCAATCGTTGCAGGAAAAAGCGTTGGCGGTTAACAGCCAAAACGAATTAGTGCAAGAGGCTGTTACAGCTTTCAATGAAAAAACTGAACAGTTTAATGAATTAAAATCCAATGTAATCAGCGAAATTGAAAAAAGTTAAGAATAAGCGGCCCTTGAGGTCGCTTTTTCTGTGTTATAAAAGCTCCGAGGATCCAACTTGTACTATAGTACAGTGTGGCTTTTTGAACTAGTACAGATTTCAATAAACCAAATTTTCTATTTTCATATAATGCTTATAGCTGATAGGTTAGCTATGATTGACCTGCAAAATTTTCTCACGTATACTGAAAAAGTATATGCATTGTATTACTAATTGAATTAAAAAATTTTAATACAGATAAAGGAGAGTTGCTATTATGGCTGCGAAAAAATCAAAGCAGTTCCAACCTGTGGAAACACTGCACGCAATCGAAGAAAAATTTGAAATGGTTCAAATTCTGAACGAAGAAGGCGAAATCGTTAACGAAGAGGCGGATCCGAAACTATCCGATGAAGATCTTCAAGAGTTGATGCGCCGCATGGTATTCACGCGTATTCTTGACCAACGTTCAATTTCATTGAATCGTCAAGGACGTCTTGGCTTTTATGCGCCAACTGCTGGACAGGAAGCTTCACAATTAGCATCACATTTCGCTTTAACAAAAGATGATTTCATTTTACCGGGCTACCGCGATGTGCCTCAATTGATCTGGCACGGTTGGCCGCTACACCAAGCCTTCTTGTTCTCGCGTGGTCACTTCATGGGTAACCAAATGGAAAAAGGTTTGAACATTTTGCCTCCGCAAATCATCATTGGAGCTCAATTCATCCAAGCTGCCGGCGTAGCGCTAGGATTCCAGAAGCGTAAAAAAGAAGCAGTAGCTGTTACATACACAGGTGACGGCGGTTCATCTCAAGGAGATTTCTACGAAGGAATCAATTTCGCAGGTTCTTTCCGTTCACCGGCAATTTTTATCGTACAAAACAACCAATACGCAATTTCGACGCCGCGTGAACTTCAAACTTCTGCTAAAACAATTGCTCAAAAAGCGGTTGCAGCAGGAATTCCAGGAGTATTAGTTGACGGCATGGATCCATTGGCAGTTTATGCAGTAACACGTGACGCTCGCGAGCGCGCTGTGAAAGGCGAAGGCCCGACATTGATCGAAACGCTTTGCTACCGCTACGGACCGCATACGATGGCAGGGGATGACCCGACACGCTACCGTACATCGGATACAGACAGCGAATGGGAAAAGAAAGATCCGCTTATCCGCTTCCGTAAATACCTTGAAGCGAAAGATCTGTGGAACGAAGAAAAAGAAAACGAAGTAATCGAACAGGCGAAAGAAGAGATCAAAGCTGCGATTAAGAAAGCAGATGGCGCTCCGAAGCAAACGGTTACGAATATGCTTGAAATTATGTATGAGGAAGTTCCATTCAACGTTCAGGAACAGCTCGATATCTATAAAGCAAAGGAGTCGAAATAAGCGATGGCACAAATGACTATGGTTCAAGCAATCACTGACGCTCTAAGAACAGAAATGAAAAACGATGAAAATGTTTTAGTTTTTGGAGAAGATGTTGGAAATAACGGCGGTGTTTTCCGTGCAACGGAAGGACTGCAAAAAGAATTCGGCGAAGACCGCGTTTTTGATACACCTCTAGCTGAGTCAGGTATCGGCGGACTTGCAATCGGATTGGGACTACAAGGTTTCCGTCCAGTACCAGAAATCCAATTTTTCGGATTTGTCTATGAAGTAATGGATTCGATCAATGGTCAAATGGCGCGTATGCGTTTTCGCAGCGGCGGCAGCTTGAATTCGCCAGTTACAATCCGTTCGCCATTTGGCGGTGGAGTGCATACACCGGAAATGCACGCGGATTCATTGGAAAGCTTGATGGCTTCACAACCAGGCTTGAAAGTGGTTATCCCGTCTACTCCGTATGACGCAAAAGGATTGCTTATTTCATCTATTCGCGATAACGATCCAGTTGTCTTCCTCGAGCATTTGAAATTATACCGCTCAGGACGTCAAGAAGTTCCTGAAGAATCGTATACGATTCCTTTAGGAAAAGCGGATGTTAAGCGTGAAGGAACAGATTTGACGATCATCGCTTATGGCGCAATGGTCCAAGAAAGCTTGAAAGCTGCTGAAGAACTTGAAAAAGAAGATTATTCAGTTGAAGTAATCGATTTACGTACGATTCAGCCTCTTGATATTGAAGCGATTGTTGCATCAGTTGAAAAAACTGGCCGCGCAATGGTCGTGCAAGAAGCACAGAAACAAGGCGGCATTGCTGCGAACGTTGTTGCTGAAATCATGGATCGTGCAATTTTAAGTCTTGAAGCGCCAGTTCTGCGTGTAACGGCACCGGATTCGATTTTCCCATTCTCGCAAGCTGAACAAGTTTGGCTTCCAAATTCGAAGGATATAGTAGAAACAGCTAAAAAAGTTCTAACGTTTTAATGTTTGAGAATAGAAAGGGTGAAACTAATGGCTTTTGAATTTCGTTTACCGGATATCGGTGAAGGTATCCATGAAGGTGAAATTGTAAAATGGTTCGTAAAAGCGGGCGACCGTATTGAAGAAGATGACATCATGTTCGAAGTACAAAACGATAAAGCGGTAGTTGAAATGCCATCGCCGGTATCGGGTACAGTGAAAGAAATCGTTGTTGAAGAAGGAACAGTCGCTGTAGTTGGAGATATTCTTGTACGCATTGAAAGTGATGATGCGGCGGATAATGAAGGATCAAGCGAAGAAACAGAAGCAGCACCTGAGAAGAAACAGGATGCAAAAGGTGAAAAGGAAACTGAAGAGCAAATGCAGGCTGGTACAGCTGAATCTGGTCAAGAAGTGGACAAAAAACCAGAAGAAGATGAAAAAACGGATTCTGCAGAAACGGGTGCAGGCGAGCAGAAGCAAGCGGCTCCGAAAGATCCGAATGCGCGCGTTATCGCAATGCCATCGGTGCGTAAATTCGCCCGCGATAAAGATGTCGATATCACGCAAGTTTCAGGTTCAGGCAATAACGGTCGTGTATTGAAAGAAGACGTCGAGTCATTCATGAGCGGCGATCAAAAACCAGCAACAACTGAAGAGTCAGCTGGTAAAGAAACAACAGAAGCAGCGCCTAAAGAAGAAACTTCTAAAGAAGCGGCTCCTAAGTCAGCACCAGCTCCTGAAGGCGAGTTCCCAGAAACGCGCGAAAAAATGTCAGGTATGCGTCGTGCGATTGCGAAAGCAATGGTTCATTCGAAACAAACAGCTCCTCACGTAACGTTGATGGACGAAGTGGATGTGACGGAACTTGTCGCACACCGCAAAAACTACAAAGACATTGCTGCGGAAAAAGAAATCAAATTGACTTACTTACCTTACGTAGTAAAAGCATTAGTCAGCACGCTGCGTGAATTCCCTGCATTGAACACGTCATTTGACGATGAAACAAGTGAAGTAATCCAAAAACATTATTTCAACATCGGGATTGCAGCAGATACAGAAAAAGGTCTTTTAGTGCCAGTTATCAAAAATGCTGACCGCAAATCGGTATTCGCGATTTCTGATGAAATTAATGGCTTGGCAACAAAAGCTCGCGATGGTAAATTGTCTCCTGCAGAAATGAAAGGCGCTTCTTGCTCGATCACGAATATCGGGTCAGCTGGCGGCCAGTGGTTCACACCGGTCATCAACCATCCGGAAGTTGCTATTCTTGGAATCGGGCGCATTGCTGAAAAACCAGTTATTAAAAATGGTGAAATTGTAGCAGCACCTGTGTTAGCATTGTCATTGAGCTTTGATCATCGAATGATTGATGGCGCAACGGCACAACATGCTTTAAATCACATTAAACGTTTATTAAGCGAACCAGAATTACTATTAATGGAGGCGTAAAACTTATGGTAGTAGGAGATTTCCCAATCGAAACAGATACACTCGTCATCGGTTCAGGTCCTGGCGGATATGTAGCAGCAATCCGTGCAGCGCAAACTGGTCAAAAAGTAACAATCGTTGAAAAGGAATACATTGGCGGGGTTTGCTTGAACGTGGGCTGTATCCCTTCTAAAGCAATGATTTCTATCGGCCACCGTTTTGAAGAAGCGCAGCATTCTGAAGATATGGGGATTGTTGCAAAAGAAGTTTCCCTTAACTTCGAAAAAGCGCAAGAATTCAAAAATGGCGTTGTGAAAAAATTGACTGGCGGCGTTGAATCATTGCTAAAAGGCAATAAAGTTGAAATCGTTCGCGGCGAAGCATATTTTGTAGATGAAAATACTGTTCGCATTATGGACGAAAAAGCATCTCAAACGTATAAATTCAAAAACGTAATCATCGCTACTGGCTCACGTCCAGTTGAAATTCCATCGTTCAAATTCACGAAACGCGTGATCAATTCTACTGGTGCACTTGCTTTGACTGAAGTGCCTAAAAAAATGGTCGTAATCGGTGGAGGCTATATCGGTACTGAACTTGGAACAGCTTACGCGAACCTTGGTTCAGAAGTTACGATCCTTGAAGGCGCGCCGGACATCTTGGCTGGATTCGAGAAGCAAATGACTGCTATCGTTAAAAAAGGCTTGAAGAAAAAAGGCGTTGAAGTGATTACGAAAGCGTCTGCAAAAGGAGTTGAAGAATCAGATTCAGGCGTTAAAGTTACGTACGAAGCAGGCGGAGAAGAAAAAACCGTTGAAGCGGATTACGTATTGGTTACTGTTGGCCGTCGTCCGAACACAGACGAAATGGGTCTAGAAGAATTAGGCATTAAAATGTCTGATCGCGGTTTGATCGAAGTTGACAAACAATGCCGTACGAGCATCTCGAACATTTATGCAATCGGCGATGTTGTAGCTGGTTTGCAATTGGCTCATAAAGCTTCTTACGAAGGTAAAGTAGCTGCAGAAGCGATTGCTGGAGAAAAATCAGTAGTTGATTACTTGGCTATTCCTGCGGTCTGCTTTACAGATCCAGAACTAGCAAGTGTTGGTCTTTCTGAAGAGCAAGCGAAAGAAGAAGGATTCGAAGCGCAAGCTGCGAAATTTCCATTCGGCGCAAACGGCCGTGCTTTAGCGCTTAATGCTGCAGACGGTTTCGTGAAACTGGTTTCACGCAAATCTGACGGCTTATTACTTGGAGCTCAAATTGTAGGAGCAGGCGCATCAGATATGATTGCTGAGCTTGGCCTTGCAATTGAAGCGGGTATGACTGTAGAAGATATTGCAATGACAATCCATGCTCACCCAACTTTGGCTGAGATCACAATGGAAGCTGCAGAAGTAGCATTAGGAACACCTATCCACATTATTAAATAAACAAAAAAGAAGCCGGTGCAACTTGCGCGGCTTCTTTTTTTATGCGGAAATTTATGGTAGAATATTTCCGGAAGGGCTATAGGTGATAAATGATGATACAGAAAAAATGGGCCGCTTTAATGGCTAGTACGATATTATTAACTGGATGTGGAGCTAGCAGTTCAAGTCCTGAGGAACCAGCGAAAAAGGCTGAAGAGACGCCTGCTGAAGCACCAGCTCCAGTAAAAGAAGAGGAGACAACTGAAGAAGTCGTTGTTCCCGCAGCAGAAGAAACGGAGCAACAAGCTGAACCGGCTTATCGTTTGAATACGGCCAACTGGAGCGTTGAACCGATAGGAGATGCGCCTGCACAAACCGTGCTGATGACGATTGATGATGCACCGGATAAACGCTCAGTTGAAATGGCAGAGACGTTAAAGGAATTGAATGTGCCGGCAATCTTTTTTGTTAATGGACATTTTTTGGATAGTGAAGAGGAAAAAGCGAATTTGAAGAAAATTCACGACATGGGCTTTGCCATTGGCAATCATACATACAGCCACACTAGTTTAAAAACACTCAGTGAAGAGCAGCAACGCGAGGAAATCTTGTCATTGGGTGCCATTGTTGAGGAAGTCACCGGTGAAAAGCCTGTATTCTTCCGAGCACCGTTTGGCGAAAACACAGATTTCAGCAAAGCGCTTGTTGAAGAAGAAGGCATGTTGCTGATGAATTGGACTTATGGTTATGACTGGGAAAAAGCGTATACTGAAGCAGCTCCGTTAGCGGATATTATGGTGAATACGCCTTATTTGCGCAACGGTGCCAATTTACTGATGCATGATCGTGAATGGACAGCGGCAGCTTTGCCGGACATTGTAAAAGGACTGGAAAGCAAAGGCTACGGCTTTATCGATCCTGCGGCTATAGAAGGTATAGAGAAGTGAAAAACAGCCAGGAGCATAGCTCCTGGCTGTTTCTGCATTAACGTATTGCTCGTTGTTCTTTAATGACACGCAATTTCTGTAACGTATCGTCTTCCGGACCTTGCACGGGCAAACCGGCTTTGATGTTCATGTCGATATAATCGATGTTCTCTTGCGTGATGATTTCGCCTGGGATAAAAATCGGGATGCCTGGCGGGTAGACCATGATAAATTCAGCGGAAATGCGACCGACGGCTTCTTCGATCGAAACGACTTCTGTCGTTGCGTAAAAAGCGTCGCGCGGTGTCATCGCAAGAGCTGGAATATCCGGCAATAGTACAACCGGTTCAACGATTGCCGCTTCACTTTCGTAAGCTTCGCTCATGCGCTGCAAAGCGTTCACTAGCAAGTTCAGTTCTTTTCGTGTATCACCAATTGTGACGAGGCATAGAATGTTATATAAATCCGATAACTCGATTTCAATATTCGCGTTTTCGCGCAGCCATTCTTCTGCTTGATGACCTGTAATTCCGAGGTCTTTAACACTGATCAATAATTTTGTCGGATCCATGTCAAATGTCGCCGATGTATTCAGAATTTCTTTGCCTACACAACGCAGATGCGCAATTTTATTGATGCGTTTGCGCGCGTCTTGTGACAGACGGATGGCCTGATCGATTAAATCATAGCCGTGCACTGCCAATTGGCGACGCGCTGTGTCTAATGATGCCAATATTGGATAAGAAGTAGAAGTCGTAGTCAACATCGACAAGATCGATTGCACGCGTTTTGGTGAAACCAATCCTTCTTTGACGTTGAGCACGGAGCTTTGCGTCATTGAGCCGCCGAGTTTGTGAACAGAAGTTGCAGCCATATCCGCTCCAGCGGCCATAGCTGAAACAGGCAGCGATTTATGAAAATGGATATGCACACCGTGCGCTTCATCCACCAATACGGGAATGTCGCGTTCGTGGGCGATCGATACAATGCGCTGTAAATCTGCGGCCACACCAAAATATGTCGGATTGATGACGAGCACCGCTTTCGCGTCTGGATATTCAATCAAGGCCTTTTCAACAGCTTCAGCGGAAATGCCGTGTGAAATGCCGAGTTCTTTATCCACTTCTGGATGAATGAAGACTGGAATCGCGCCAGCAAAAACGATGGCAGACATGATCGATTTATGAACATTTCGAGGGACGAGGATTTTATCTCCTGGTCCGACGACGCTCAAAATCATTGTCATGATTGCACCACTTGTTCCTTGGACGGAGAAGAACGTATAATCCGCTCCAAAAGCACGTGCAGCCAGTTCTTGTGCTTCTTTGATCGCACCTTTAGGAGAATGAAGATCGTCCAAAGGAGCGATGTTGATCAAGTCTATTGATAAAATATTATCGCCGACAAATTCTCTGAATGCCGGATCGACGCCTTGCCCTTTTTTATGGCCAGGAATATGGAATTGAATGGGGTGCCGATTCCGATGCTTCAGCAATGCATCGAATAACGGAGTTTCTAATTGAGACAATGGGAACCCACCTAACTTATTAAAAATAAAAACAAATTGAATTATAGCATGTCAGCCCTAGCTATACTATTAAAATAAAAGGAATTCACTTAGTTTTATCGAATAAGGCAAAGTGGAAAAGGAGGAGGTTGTACGGTGAAATTTAATACACGTGTAACAGAGTTGTTGGGAATCCGTTTGCCAATCGTTCAAGGAGGGCTGGCGTATTTAGCTTACGCCGATCTTGCGGCGGCTGTTTCAAATGCAGGCGGGCTTGGACAAATTACAGCGATGAGCTTATCGGACCCCGAGCAATTAAGAGAAGAAATTCGAAAAGTGCGTACCATGACCGATAAGCCTTTCGGCGTCAATTTCGCTATTGGCGAACACGGACGGGCTTTTTCCCATATGCTCGACGTAGCAATTGAAGAAAATGTGCCCGTCGTTTCCATGACCGGTGGGAACCCGACGCCGATATTTGAGCAATTAAAAGGCACTCCTATTAAAAAATTGGTGTTGGTTGCAGCGAGGCGCCAAGCGCAAAAAGCAGAAGAGTTGGGTGCAGATGCTGTGATGGTAGTTGGTCACGAAGGCGGTGGACATATTGGACGGGATGATATTGGAACGATGGTGCTGATCCCGCAAGTTGTGGACGCCGTATCGATTCCTGTCATCGCATCAGGTGGTATTGGCGATGGTAGAGGACTGATGGCGGCGCTTGCTTTAGGTGCAGAAGGCATCGAGATGGGCACGCGCTTTATCGCGACAAAAGAATGCGTCCATGCTTCTCAAATTTATAAAGATGCATTGATTTCCAGTTCGGAAAATGATACCGTCATCATCAAGAAGAGCATTGGTGCCCCAGCACGGACATTGAAGAACAGCTGGACCGAGCGGATTCTTGAAATTGAAGCTGAAACGCCGACGTATGAAGCGCTGCGCACATATATCAGCGGAGAAGCAAACAAAAAATACATCTATGAGGGCCGCACAGAAGAAGGCTTCGGCTGGGCGGGGCAAGTGGCTGGATTGATCCATGACGTACCGTCTGTCCAAGAATTATTCAGCCGCATGGAACAGGAAGCTGAAGCCATCGAGCATAAATGGTCACTCATGATTGGAAAGTAGGAATTACCATGGATTATTCGTATCCTTTCTCCATTGACTGGAGCACAGATGAAATTATCGATGTGGTCGCATTTTTTGAAGGCATTGAAATGGCTTATGAAAAAGGCATTAAACGGCAAGAATTGTTAAGCCGCTACCGCAAGTTTAAAGAAATCGTTCCGTCAATCGCTGAAGAAAAAACATATTTCAGGGAGTTTGAAGAAGAAAGTGGCTATGCCAGTTTTCCGGCAATCAAGGAAATGAAAGCGAAGAGCGATGACGAAGTCATCAAGATAAAAAAATAAACAAAAGTTCCGCAGCTCAACGCTGTGGAACTTTTGTTTTGTTGAGAAGAATATCGTAAATCGGTAAGAGTTGCGTGAATGTATCTTCTACGGCCTCGTGGAATTCTGTCGCTGTCATATTTACTGCTTCCTCGCGGGAGATATGACGGCCAATGACCAATTCGCCTTTTTTAACGTCTCTTAAACGAGTGAGCAAACGGGCGATGCCTTCCTTAGATAACTCATCCAGGTCAGAAGCATGCGGTTTCATATGATCGCCAGACAACATAAAGTCTTTTGGCAGTTTCGCGATTGCGTCTGACTGCAAGAGCTTTTCAGCCATCCCAGTTTTACCGGAAGCCTCGTAAATGACCGCCAAAATAACAAAGATGTGGCTCTTCCATAACCCGATCTGAAAATGGGGTACTGCTTTGTACCCGCGTTTATGCGGTGCAAACGCCACCCAGCTGTCATTTGGGGGATTCACCGTACGACGCATATGCTTGGCGACATGTGGATAAAACTCTTCACCGGTTGCGCCGGAAAAGAAAGATGAATAGCTTGCACCCAGTTCTTCAAATTTGGGGCGCACATAAGTGGTTAACGCCTCCATGCGATTTTCGAGTCCTGGTGTTTCAAAAACGTTAAAATCTTGCTCGTTCCAATAAGTCATATAATATAATTCCTCCTTTTACACAAAACTTAGGTTTCATTTTATCGAAGATTGGGAAGAAAGAATATAAATAAGTTTTTCTCACTTGCCAATGGGGTATATATAGGTAACTATAATTCAAGAAATCTGAATTATCGGAATGCGAAGAGGAAGGGGTGCTTATTTATGAAACAGATGATCCAAATCATTCGAAAAGCTGAAGTTGAAAAAGAATACATCCATGCATTAAAGCTTGAACTGGATTATGAACTTGCTTCTTTGTTCGATGCCATGCAGCAGAAAGACGAACTGCAAAGCGGTAAGAGCAAAAAGCGACTCCATGAAATTCATGCTGAATTGGAGGCCCTTCATGCGCTCTAATATATTTATCACATAAAGGCACCTACTGAGATAAGACAGTATGTGCCTTTTTCGTTTATATTATATAGATAGTTTCAAAAAAGGGGAGGACCACCAGTGGATTTACATGAAATGGACAGGTACATAAAATCACTTATAAAAGAAGCGGGTCATCGCATTCGCACATCATTCCGAGGGGATATTCAAATCGAGACAAAAGCACATGTCAACGATTTGGTTACCAATATCGATAAGGAAATTGAGCAATTGTTTATCAAGCGCATCAATACGGATTATCCGACCCATCGGATTTTCGGCGAAGAAGGCTTCGGCGATGATATTCAAGACTTATCAGGTGTCATATGGATGCTCGATCCCATTGATGGCACGATGAACTTTATCCATCAGAAACGGAATTTTGCCATTTCCCTCGGCATCTACGAAAACGGCGTCGGAAAACTTGGGTATATATATGATGTGGTAAATGATGATTTATATCATGGAGTAAAAGACGGCGGCGCTTTTTTTAACGATGAAAAGTTGCCGATGCTCGAAGACACCACGATTGCTGATTCGATAGTCGGCATTAATGCAATGTGGGCAACGCCGAACAAATACATCGAACACGAATCGACGATTCAATTGATCCGGGATGTTCGGGGCACGCGTTCGTACGGCTCGGCAGCTCTAGAGTTGGCATATGTTGCGAGCGGTCGGCTTGATGCGTACATTTCCATGCGGTTATCGCCATGGGACATTGCAGGCGGAGCGGTGATTGTGCGGGAAGTTGGCGGTGTCACGTCGAATTTCAAAGGCGAGGCGGAAAATTTGCTTAAACAAGATACATTTATCGCGGCGAATTCATCCATTCACAGCCGGATTCTTTACGAATACATTCAAACCAAATAAAAAAGGCCGCAACATTTTGCAGCCTCAGCACTTGCCGCTAGAACGATTCCTAGCGGTATTATTTATTGCGGCGCTTATAATGTGCCGGCATCGATCATCTGTTTTTTCTTTTTAAAACCGCTGACCATTACAAAGCCAAGCAAAATGATTGCCAATAAAATTCCAGGCACGCTGCGAAGTCCTACTGCGACTCCGATGCCAGCCATTGAAAACATTGCAGCTAGTGCATAAAAGACAAAAATCCATTTTATATTTTTCACGGTATTTTCCTCCTCATGGGAACACTCAAAATAAAATCTTAGGGTTTTTTCCTTACATGTGATATACTAACACAGTTATAGGGACGAAAAAAGAATAATTGGAGTGAAAGTATGACTAACTTACGTAACGACTTAAGAAATATTGCTATTATTGCCCACGTTGACCATGGTAAAACGACGCTTGTGGATCAGCTTCTACAGCAATCTGGGATCTTCCGTTCAAACGAACACATGGAAGAACGCGCAATGGACTCAAATGACATCGAAAGAGAACGCGGAATTACGATTCTTGCAAAAAACACTGCGATTCAATATAAAGAAGCTAAAATCAACATCTTGGATACACCTGGACACGCTGATTTCGGTGGAGAAGTTGAACGTATCATGAAAATGGTTGATGGTGTTTTGCTAGTAGTAGACGCTTATGAAGGCTGTATGCCACAAACACGTTTCGTGTTGAAAAAAGCACTTGAGCAAAACTTGAAGCCGATTGTTGTTGTCAATAAAATTGACCGCGATTTCGCTCGCCCAGAAGAAGTGGTTGACGAAGTCATCGAATTGTTCATTGAACTTGAAGCAAATGATGAGCAATTGGAATTCCCGGTTATTTTCGCATCAGGTATGAACGGTACAGCAAGTCTTTCATCTGACCCTGCAGACCAAGAAGAGAACATGCAAGTTATCTTCGATGCAATCATGGAACACGTACCAGCGCCAATCGATAACAGAGATGAGCCACTTCAATTCCAAGTAGCGCTTCTTGACTACAACGACTACGTTGGCCGTATTGGTATCGGACGCGTTTTCCGCGGAACGATCGAAGTTGGACAGTCTGTTTCATTGATGAAACTTGACGGTTCTGTTAAGAACTTCCGTGTAACCAAAATTCATGGTTTCATGGGCTTGAAGCGCATTGAAATCCAAAAAGCTGAAGCTGGCGATTTGATTGCCATCTCAGGTATGGAAGATATCAACGTTGGTGAAACGGTATGTCCTTCTGATCATCCGGAAGCATTGCCGATCCTACGCATTGATGAGCCTACTTTGCAAATGACTTTCCTAGTCAACAACAGCCCGTTTGCTGGTAAAGAAGGTAAATGGATCACTTCTAGAAAAATCCAGGAACGTTTGGATGCACAATTGCAAACAGATGTATCGCTTCGTGTAGACAATACGGATTCACCTGATGCATGGGTTGTTTCAGGTCGTGGAGAATTGCATTTATCGATTTTGATCGAGAATATGCGCCGCGAAGGTTTTGAAATTCAAGTTTCTAAACCTGAAGTTATCGTTCGTATGGTTGACGGTGTTCGCTGTGAGCCAGTTGAACGCGTTCAAGTTGATGTACCTGAAGAATACACTGGCGCAATCATCGAGTCTCTAGGTGAACGTAAAGGTGAAATGCTTAATATGGTCAATAACGGTAGCGGACAAGTTCGTTTGGTATTTAACGTACCAGCACGTGGATTGATCGGCTACACGACTGAGTTCTTGACTCAGACTCGTGGTTACGGAATTATCAACCACACATTCGACAGCTACCAGCCAGTTGCTTCAGGCCGCGTTGGCGGACGTCGTCAAGGTGTATTGGTATCTATGGAGCGCGGTAAAGTTTCGACTTACGGCTTGATGGGCATCGAAGACCGCGGAACTGCATTTGTTGAAGTTGGAGCTGAGATCTACGAAGGCATGATCGTTGGCGAACATAACCGCGATAGCGATTTGACAGTTAACATCGTTAAGATCAAAGCAGCAACAAACATTCGTTCAGCAAACAAAGATCAAACAACAACAATGAAAAAAGCTCGTTTGATGAGCCTAGAAGAAGCGTTGGAATACTTGAACGATGATGAGTATTGCGAAATCACGCCTCAAACAATCCGTTTGCGCAAAAAGATTCTTGATAAAAACGAACGCGAGCGTATGGCGAAGAAGAAAAAAGTAGCAATCGAAGAATAATAAGTACAGAAAGGATGTATAATCTGTGGGCGACGAACAAGCTTTTGTCTATGACAGTATGTATCCTGTAGCTCGAATCTTATATGAAACCTTGCCGAATTACACGGTAGCAGGATATGCACTCTTCGCAGTGATCTTTCTCCTTTCTGCAATGGTTTATAAACTCGGGTTTGCAAAAAAACTATCTGTTGGAAAAAATGCTGTAATTACTTTGTTTCTACTAACTGGGGGACTGGGCCTTACTTTCTTGGCCTTTTTCTTGCCGGTTGTAGAAGGGCTTGTAATTGCTGCATTGATTCTGATCCTTTATAAAATTCGCCTTTGGCGCGAAAAACGCGAAAACGCTGTATCTCAATGAGATGCAGCGTTTTTGCATATTGTTTACTCAGACGAGCAATCGTTTATTAACAAAATAAAACACCGATTTCTCTCATTGAGAAAAGTCGGTGTTTTTGCGTTCAAAGGTTTTATAAAGAATGGGCAATGACATGGCAAATGTCAAGTGAGCGAATATCCAATACAGGATGGCGCCAGCATCAGTAGCACTTGGCACATCTTCCCGAATCGCCATAGCAGATAGAGGGAAGTAGAGTATGTAAAATGGAATACTCATTGCCAAACTTAACATCATTAATTGGCCGAATGAATAATGACGGCGTTTCGCCAAATAGACGTAGACAACGCCGATAATTAACGAAATGATAATGTGAAAAGCGAATTCAATGGACTCCGGCCAATTGACTGCGCCGATGAGCGGGATAAAGTCGACATTCAATAATAGCGTATAAACTTGTTCCCCTGTTACAGCTTGAATCCATTTGAGCAGCAGCCCGAGTAGCAATCCACTCCAAAACCCGATCCAGAGACCTTTCAGCACTTTCATCAAAAGTCATCCTCGATTCTTCTTGAGCTTCGGTAAAAATGGAACTTCCCAGTCGCGATCCGTTGTTTGGTTCGTTCAGTAATCCGATCTTGGCATTCTTTGCACATATGGGTATGGATGGGCCGATTGCGGAGCCTTTTCGCTTCAAGCGTATCGTCGACCAATTCTTCGATGGTATCACAGATTACACATTGCACACGCATGGTAAATCCTCCTATTCAACCCGGATCGCTAAGATGTCGGTAATGGGGTTCTCCTGATTAGAGCCGTCCGGCAATAATACATGGACAGGGCCGTCTTCTCTCAAAGGCTTGCCTTTTTCGCTGAACTTGAAAATCAGCTCTTCAGCATCCGTTATCGGAAATGCGTGCTCGCCATTTGCAGTTTCAAAGACTACTGTGTTAGCGTTCGCTTCCGGTTCTGCATTTTTCAAAAAAGGTTCAAACTTCATCCCAAATGTACCTGTTAGCATCTCAGCTTTTTCCTGTTTTTTGTATTTCTTTTCTGAATTCAACGTTGGAGGCACTGTTGCACCTTCCATAATTTCACGCGACCAATGTTCACCCATGCCGCGTTTGTATTCTTCAAGCTCGTCTTTAACAACGCGCTCTTCTGTAAAATAGGTTTCCAAATTGAGCTTGCGGTCATCAAAGATCCAAACCGTAGGATCCAGTGTCAATTTGAATTTAACTTCTCCTTTAAAAGGTACAATAAATTCCATGCTGAAAACCTCCAATAAATATAACTCTTTTATCAGTATACCGTTTCCTGGCGAAATCCTAAAGGGATTAATTCTACAGGGGAAAGAGGCTTGCAATTTCACCTCTGAAAAGATACACTTTAAAAAGGTTAATAGAGATAAATATCAATTAATGGGGGAGTCCTCATGGAAAATACAGAAGAACAAACATATCAATTGAAGGCATTGGAACTTCTTAAAGCCGATGCTGAAAAAATAGAGCATTTGATCAAAGTTCAAATGGATAATTTAACATTGCCTTCTTGCCCTTTATATGAAGAAGTGCTCGACACACAGATGTTCGGCTTGTCGCGGGAAATCGATTTCGCGGTCAAACTTGGGCTGCTCGACCGCGAAACCGGTAAAAATTTAATCGATACGCTTGAGAAGAAACTTTCGATTCTTCACGACGCGTACACAAATAAATGACTTAAAACTCAAACGACTTTTGTTTGAGTTTTTTTACTAATCCAAAAAAAGAGGTCTGAATTGATGAAACAATATATGAAACGCTACCTTAAAAACTTCGACTATCCTTTGTTTTTCGTATACATAGCCTTAACCTTGTTCGGACTTGTGATGATTTATAGCGCAAGTATGGCGTGGTCGGTCAATTATTACGGCGATCCACCTGATCGTTTTTACAAACAGCAATTGGTCAACTTGGCATTGGCGTTTCCCGTGTTTGCGATAGCCGCCCTTTTCCCCTACAAACATTTCAACAAAAAGTGGATGCTTATGACAGTATTGGGTGTTATCTTCACAGGACTCGTGCTCGTCCACTTTATCGGCTATGCAGCAGGTGGCGCACAAAGTTGGATCAACTTAGGGTTCGCAAGTATCCAGCCTTCTGAAATTGCGAAGGTGGGTATTATTTTCTACCTTGCGGGTGTTTTTTCAAACAAATACAAAAACGGCACCATCAATAAGATAAACGAATCCATTGCGCCACCGGTCATTATTTTAACGCTCGTGCTGCTATCGGTATTTTTTGAACCGGATTTAGGTTCGATGATGATTATCGGTGCAGTAGGGCTTTCTGTGATGGCGGCGAGCGGAATCCGTTTTAAATTTTTTGCACGCCTCGCGGCTCTTGTTGTTGGAGCATCTGCATTATTCATTTTACCGATTATGATATTTGCTTCAGACATGATTTTTACTGAAAAAAGACTTGGGCGTCTGGATGCATTCTTTAATCCATTTTCGGACGAACTTGGCTTCGGTTTGCAAATCGTCAATGGCTATTTGGCAATCGGCTCCGGCGGCTTAAGCGGATTAGGGCTTGGCCAATCCATTCAGAAACTCGGCTATTTGCCTGAACCACATACCGATTTCATCATGTCTGTTATTGCTGAAGAGCTGGGTGTCTTTGGCGTGCTATTTGTACTTGGCGGCCTCGCGTTTATTGTTTTAAGAGGATTAATGATTGCCATGACGACAAAAGATCCGCTTGCGAGAATGCTCGCTACGGGTGTTTCGAGCATGATCGGCATCCAAGCATTTGTCAATTTGGGAGGCATGACGGGGATCATTCCCTTAACAGGTGTTACGTTGCCGTTTATCAGCTATGGCGGAACTTCCGTAATTTTGTTATCGTTAGCTATGGGAGTGTTGATGAATGTCTCCATGTTCCACAGATTTGAAAAATCCAAAAAGTAAAGGGTGTGCTGCGGTGTGAAGTCGATTAACAAAATCTTAGTAGCCAACCGCGGAGAAATCGCAATACGGATTTTCCGCGCGTGTACAGAACTGAATCTTCGGACAGTTGCGATTTATTCGCAGGAAGATAGCGGTTCGTTTCATCGCTATAAAGCAGATGAATCTTATTTGGTCGGCAAAGGCAAGAAGCCGATCGATGCTTACCTGGATATCGAAGACATTATCCGCATCGCCAAAGATTCTGAGGTAGATGCAATTCACCCAGGGTATGGTTTTTTATCTGAGAACGTTCATTTTGCACGACGCTGTGAAGAAGAAGGAATCGTCTTTATCGGTCCGACTTCGCGTCATTTAGACATGTTCGGGGATAAAGTAAAAGCCCGCGATCAGGCAGTGGCTGCCGGAATTCCGGTGATTCCAGGTACTGACGGTCCCGTGGAATCGTTAGCGGAAGTAGAGGAATTCAGTAAAAAGGCTGGTTTCCCATTGATGATCAAAGCTTCTCTTGGCGGTGGCGGACGCGGCATGCGCATCGTAAAAACACAAGAAGAATTGGCTTCAGCTTATGAGCGCGCCAAATCCGAAGCTAAAGCAGCTTTTGGATCTGATGAAATGTATGTAGAAAAGTTTGTAGACAAGCCAAAACACATTGAAGTGCAAATTTTGGGAGATGCTGAAGGCAACGTCATTCATTTATATGAGCGGGATTGTTCCATTCAGCGACGTCATCAAAAAGTAGTAGAAATTGCGCCTTCAAACTCCATCAGCAATGAGTTGCGCAATCGCATTTGTGATGCGGCAGTTAAATTGATGAAGAACATTGATTACATAAATGCCGGCACAGTTGAATTTTTAGTAGCAAACGATGAATTTTATTTCATCGAAGTCAATCCACGAATTCAAGTGGAGCACACAATTACAGAAATGGTAACTGGCATCGACATCGTTCATGCCCAGATCAAAATTGCGATGGGCTATAGTCTTCATAGTCCGAAAATTGCGATTCCCTTGCAGCAAGATATTCCGTTATTCGGTTTTGCGATTCAATCGCGCGTGACAACAGAAGATCCGTTAAATGATTTCATGCCTGACGCAGGGAAATTGATGGTGTATCGCTCTGGAGGCGGATTTGGTGTCCGCTTAGACGCAGGCAATGGCTTCCAAGGGGCAGTCATTACACCATTTTATGATTCGTTGCTTGTGAAGCTTTCCACATGGGCGGTAACGTTTGAAGACGCTGCTGCAAAAATGGACCGCAACTTGCAAGAGTTTCGTATTCGCGGAATCAAAACGAACATTCCTTTCCTAGAGAATGTTGTAAAACACCCGAATTTCCTAAAAGGGGAGTTCAATACAAGTTTCATTGATTCGACTCCTGAATTGTTTATCTTCCCAGTCCGTAAAGACCGAGGCACCAAATTACTAACCTATATCGGCAACGTGACGGTAAATGGTTTCCCAGGAATCGAAAAGAAGAAAAAACCAATTTATACATCTCCAAGAATGCCAGAAATCGACCTATCAGCGGCTCCAAGTGCAGGTACGAAGCAAATTCTTGATACACAGGGCGCTGAAGGCTTAACGAAATGGATTCATGAACAAAAAGATGTGCTTTTGACCGATACGACATTCCGCGATGCGCACCAATCATTGCTCGCAACCCGTGTTCGTTCACACGATATGTTTGCAATCGCTGAAGAAACAGCTCGATTGCAAAATGATTTGTTTTCAATGGAAATGTGGGGCGGAGCGACATTCGACGTTTCGTATCGTTTCTTGAAAGAAGATCCGTGGCAGCGTTTGATTAAACTGCGCGAACAAGTGCCGAACGTGCTTTTCCAAATGCTATTCCGCGGCGCTAATGCTGTTGGTTATAAAAACTATCCGGATAACGTCATTCGTGAATTCGCCCGCAAATCCGGTGAGGCCGGCATTGATGTATTCCGAATCTTTGACAGCCTGAACTGGATCAAAGGTATGGAAGTGGCAATTGATGAAGTTCGTCTATCAGGCAAAGTAGCTGAAGCGGCGATTTGTTACACAGGGGATATCTTAGACCCGAGCCGAGACAAATACACGGTTCAATATTATAAAGATATGGCTAAAGAGCTTGAAGCTGCTGGGGCGCATATATTAGCGATCAAAGACATGGCGGGGTTACTGAAGCCAGAAGCAGCTTACCGTTTGGTTTCAGAGTTGAAAGATACGGTCTCGCTCCCAATTCACCTTCATACACACGATACGAGTGGTAATGGTATCTATATGTATTCGAAAGCGATTGAAGCAGGCGTTGATATTGTTGATACAGCGTTAGGAACGATGGCTGGACTAACATCTCAGCCAAGCGCTAATTCATTGCATTATGCGATGAAAGGCAGCGGACGCGAAGTGAGAACGGATGTACAATCACTCGAGAAATTATCACATTACTGGGAAGATGTCCGTAAATACTATAGTGATTTCGAAAGTGGTATGAACAGCCCGCATTCGGAAGTCTACGTTCACGAAATGCCAGGCGGCCAGTACAGCAATTTGCAACAGCAGGCAAAAGCGGTTGGACTTGGCATGCGCTGGGAAGAAGTGAAAGAAATGTATTCCCGCGTTAATCTACTATTCGGTGACGTAGTGAAAGTTACTCCATCTTCTAAAATCGTCGGAGACATGGCGTTATTCATGGTTCAGAATGATTTAAATGAAGAAACGGTTCTGACACGTGGAGAAACCATTGATTTCCCGGAATCGGTCATCGAATTCTTTGAAGGCTATATCGGCCAGCCACATGGTGGATTCCCGAAAGAATTACAAAAAGTCATTTTGAAAGAAAGAGAACCAATTACTGTTCGTCCAGGCGAATTACTGGAACCTGCAGATTTCGACAGCATTGAAAAAATGCTATTCGATAAATTGGAACGTCAAGTGACGAGCCATGAAGTTTTGGCATACGCCTTGTATCCGAAAGTATTCGATGAATACACGGCAACCAATCAGCAGTTCGGCGATGTTTCTGTTCTCGAT
>JBFEIJ010000045.1:0-22689 GCA_041553775.1 Planococcus sp. (in: firmicutes) | reverse complement strand
TCAGTCTGTCCCTCAATGGCAAAGGGCGCCATTACCGGTCAGACTTCCATCGCTTGTCGGGGCTAAGCGGGCACTTCCGCTTTTCGTTTTGTCTAGCTGCAACGGCCAGGTTCTCGGGTCATAAGCCAGCCCGGCTGTGCTACAAAGAGCGCCGCTTCGCCGGTCCGTCTTATGCCGGTCGAACCTAAACGGCCGTTTCCGCTTTTCGATTTGTCTAGCTCCGGCGCCTAGTCCCGCGGGGTCTTAAGTTAGCCCACCGAAACGGCTGAAAACATGCCGTTATCGGTGTTCTACCTTAAGCCTGTCGGGACTAGACAGGCGCCTGCGCTTTTCGATTTAAAACTCTGCTAGTTCGCGCATTGCTTTTTCGACTTTGTCCGGGTTGATCATGAAGAATTTCTCCATTGTCGGTGCGTATGGCATTGCTGGAACGTCTGGTCCTGCCAAGCGGCGGATTGGAGCGTCTAGGTCGAACAAGCAGTTTTCAGCGATGATCGCTGCTACTTCGCCGATGATGCTTCCTTCTTTATTGTCTTCTGTTACGAGTAGAACTTTACCTGTTTTCTTAGCGGCTTCGATGATGCCTTCTTTGTCCAACGGGTAAATTGTACGCAAGTCCAAGATGTGAGCAGAGATGCCGTCTTCAGCAAGACGCTCCGCTGCTTGCAATGCAAAATGTACAGCCAGACCGTATGTAATGACCGTGATGTCTTCGCCTTCACGTTTCACATCGGCTTTGCCGATCTCGATTGTGTAATCTTCTTCAGGCACTTCGCCTTTGATCAGACGGTAAGCACGTTTGTGTTCAAAGAACATAACTGGATCTTCGTCGCGAATGGCCGCTTTTAATAATCCTTTTGCGTCATATGGTGTAGAAGGGATAACGATTTTCAAACCAGGCTGGTTTGCGAAAACCGCTTCTACTGATTGTGAATGGTACAATGCGCCGTGAACGCCGCCGCCGAATGGTGCACGGAAAACGATCGGGCATGTCCAGTCATTGTTTGAACGGTAACGGATGCGTGATGCTTCCGAGATGATTTGGTTAACTGCAGGCATGATGAAATCCGCAAACTGGAATTCTGCTACAGGGCGCATGCCGTACATTGCTGCGCCGATTGCTACTCCGGCAATAGCCGATTCTGCAAGCGGTGCATCGACAACGCGGTCTTCGCCAAATTGATCGTATAAGCCTTGCGTCGCTTTAAATACGCCGCCTTTTTTACCAACGTCTTCGCCAATAACAAAAACATTCTCGTCACGTTCCATTTCTTCTTTCATGGCAAGCGTGATGGCGTCAATATAATTCATAACTGCCATTATTCGTTACCTCCTTGTTCCGCGTAGACGTATTTCAGCGCGTCTTCCGGTGCAGCGTACGGTGCGTTTTCAGCGTAATCCGTCGCTTCGTTAACGAGAACCATGATGCGGGCGTTAATGTCCGCTTCTAGTTTATCGTCCATGATGCCGTTTTCTTTTAAGTATGCGCCGAATAAAAGAATCGGATCTTTTTCTTTTTGTGCTGCTAATTCATCAGCTGAACGGTATTGACGGTGGTCATCGTCTGAAGAGTGAGCCGTCATACGTTCTGAAACCGTTTCGATCAAGCTCGGGCCTTCGCCGTTGCGTGCGCGATCTGCTGCAGCTTTTACGTGTTTGTAAACTTCGATTGGGTCGTTGCCGTCAATCGTTACGCCCGGCATGCCGTATCCAGCTGCACGGTCCGATACGTTCTTACTCGCCACTTGGCGGTCGTAAGGTACAGAAATCGCGTATTTATTGTTTTCAACCATTGTGATGACTGGTAATTTATGCACGCCGGCAAAGTTCAAGCCTTCGTGGAAATCCCCTTGGTTTGAAGAACCTTCACCAAGCGTTGTGAATGTGATGAAATCTTTTTTCTTCATTTTTCCTGCTAATGCAACGCCTACTGCGTGCGGCAATTGCGTTGTAACTGGTGAAGAACCTGTCAAAATGCGATTTTCTTTTTGCCCGAAATGGCCTGGCATTTGACGTCCGCCTGAGTTAGGATCTTCCGCTTTTGCAAAAGCCGATAACATCAAGTCTTTTGGCGTCATACCGAAATGCAAAACAACGCCTAGATCGCGGTAATACGGTGCGATATAGTCTTTTGTGTTGTCTAGTGCAAATGCAGCTCCTACTTGAGCTGCCTCTTGTCCTTGACATGAAATTACGAACGGGATTTTCCCCGCACGGTTCAATAGCCACATGCGCTCATCGACGCGGCGCGCTGTTAGCATTGTTTCGTACATTTTTAGCAAATCGTCCTGTGACAAACCTGCTTCTTCGTGTTTTGAAACCATTAAAAATTCCCCCTTTAGCTATGAATCGCTTTGCCGTCTACAGCCAATGCCGCTTCGCCCATTACTTCTGAAAGTGTCGGGTGCGGATGGATTGTATCGGCGATTTCCCAAGGTGTTGCATCCAGAACCATGGCCAAGCCAGCCTCTGAAATCATGTCTGTTACGTGCGGCCCAATCATGTGAACGCCAAGAATATCATTTGTATCCTTGTCGGCAATGATTTTCACAAAGCCGTCGGATTCTCCGTATACAAGCGCTTTACCAATCGCTTTAAACAAAAATTTGCCGACTTTGACATTGTGGCCTTTTTCTTTCGCTTGTTCTTGTGTGATGCCTACGCTTGCAGCTTCCGGATTGGAATAAATGCAGCGTGATACCAAGTCATAATTGATTGCATGCGGGTTATTGCCTTTGATGTGCTCAACCGCCGTAATGCCTTCATGAGATGCTACGTGCGCCAATTGAAGGCCACCGATCACATCACCAATTGCGTATATATGAGATTCTTTTGTTTGGAATGTGTTTTTCACTTGGATAAAACCGTTTTCAACGATGATGTCTGTGTTTTCCAAGCCGATGTTTTCAACATTTGCTTGTCTGCCGACAGAAACCAGCATTTTTTCAGCGTTAAATGATTCTTTGCCGCCTTTTACTTCAGCTTGAATCGTTACGCCGTTGTCGCCAGTTTCAAGCGTATCCGCCAAAACCTTCGCGCCGACAGCAAATTTAACGCCTTTTTGCGACAATAATTTCTGCATTTCTTTTGAAACGTCTTTGTCTTCCGTTGGAATAATGCGATCCGCATACTCAATAACGGTAACGTCGACACCGAAATCATTCAGCATGGATGCCCATTCAATCCCGATGACACCGCCGCCAACAATTAAAATCGATTTCGGAAGCTCTTCCATTTGAAGCGCTTCATCTGAACTCATGACGAATTCGCCGTCGATTGTCAATCCAGGCAACGTACGTGGACGTGAACCAGTCGCGATGATGACATTGTTCGGAATCAGCATTTCGTTTTCTTCGCCGTTAGCCATTTCAACTGACACAGTTCCCGCATTCGGTGAAAAGATTGACGGTCCAAGAATTCGTCCGATGCCTTCGTACACATCGATCTTGCCTTTTTTCATCAAGCCTTTAACGCCGTTGTGCAATTGGTCAACAATGCCTTGCTTGCGCTGTTGCACGCGCGAAAAGTCCAATGACACGTCACCTGTAACTACACCGAAATCGGCCGCGTGGTTTTTAGCTGTTGAGTAAACTTCTGCACTGCGCAATAACGCTTTACTCGGGATACACCCTTTATGCAAACACGTACCACCAAGATTGCCTTTTTCGACAATCGCTGTTTTTAATCCTAATTGAGCAGAACGGATAGCAGCTACATAGCCGCCAGTTCCGCCGCCCATAATGACTACATCATAATTTTGTGCCATAAGTGAAGACGACCTCCTTTATTATTTTCCTGCCGGATAAATCTTCGCTTGTTCTTCGCCGTTCAATACGCGGGCTGCCCCTTCGGCCAAAGTCTGGAGCTCATTTTCACCGGGCATGACCACAACGTCTGCGATCCATTTGATGCGGTTCGTAATTGATTCCACAAAACCTTTACCGTAAGCCAAGCCGCCTGTCAAAATGATGGCATCTACTTTGCCTTCTAATACGGCACTCGCAGAACCGATTTCACGCGCGACTTGATAAGCCATCGCTTCGTATACAAGTTCCGCTTCTTTGTCGCCTTTTTGAATCCGTTTTTCCACTTTGACAGCGTCATTCGTATCCAAATAACCGACAAGTCCGCCTTGTCCGACCAACATTTTCATGATTTCTTGACGGTAATACTGCCCCGAGAAGCATAAATCGACCAAATCACCTGCGGGCACTGTTCCCGCTCGTTCCGGACTGAACGGCCCATCGCCATGAAGACCATTATTGACATCCACAACACGTCCGCCGATATGCGCTCCTACAGTAATCCCTCCGCCCATATGGACGACGATCAATCGCAGGTCGTTATAAGCACGTCCGCTTTCTTTTGCGTAACGTCGTGCAACCGCTTTTTGGTTCAACGCATGAAAAATCGATTTTCGTTCAATCAACGCAAAACCGGATACACGTGCAATCGGGTCCAGTTCATCGACGACAACCGGGTCAACAATGAACGATGGGATATTGAGCGCTTGCGCGATTTCGAAAGCGATGATGCCGCCAAGATTCGATGCGTGCTGTCCTGAAACACCTTTGCGCAAATCATGCAGCATGGCATCATTTACCGCGTACGTGCCGCCTTCAATCGGGCGCAACAATCCGCCTCGGCCGCAAACTGCCGATAAATTTGATACGTTCATGCCTTCTTCATCTAACGCCTCTAAGATCGTCTGTTTGCGGAATTCAAATTGATCGATGATCGAGTTGAATTGTTCAAGCGATTCCGTCGAATGGCGGATGGTGTTTTCCATTATCAGGATATCGTTGTCAAAAACACCGATCTTAGTCGAAGTCGATCCTGGGTTTAAGACCAAAATCCGCTGCTGTTGTTTTTGCACAGCGACCCCTCCATTTCTTTTTTCTATAATCTACACAAGCAGCAGGCGACAGCCGAATTGAATCAGCCGTGCCTGCATGCCATTTAGCGTCTTGAGATGATGTTGTGTCCGTTGCGTAGGAACTGGCTTCTTGATTTGCGCATACGTTCAATGCGCTCTTCAGCCATACGGTCTGCAGCTTGGTAGCTTGGAATGCCATCGCGTTTCGCGATTGCAAAGATGCGTGTGATGCTGTCATAAATTGTTTCAACGCGCTTCATCGCACGCTCGTTGTTGTATCCGTACAACTCATCTGCAACGTTGATTACGCCGCCTGAATTGATAACGAAATCCGGTGCGTAAACGATGCCAGCTGCTTCAAGCTCGTCGCCGTGGCGCTCTTCTTTCAATTGGTTGTTCGCAGAACCTGCAACAACTTTTACTTTCAATTGTGGAATCGTGTCATCGTTGATGATCGCGCCCATCGCACATGGTGCAAAAATATCCGCTTCTTGCGAATAGATTTCGTTCGGTGCTACTGCAGTCGCTCCGAAATCTTTCACTGCGCGCGCTACTGCTTCTTGGTTGATGTCTGTAACGATCAATTTAGCGCCTTCTTGGTGCAAATGTTCGCAAAGTGTATAAGCTACGTTGCCGACACCTTGTACAGTAACCGTCTTGCCTTCAAGTGAATCGTCACCGAACGCTTCAAGTGCAGCAGCTTTCATCCCGATGTAGCAGCCATAAGCTGTTACTGGTGAAGGGTTACCTGAAGAACCGAATGCTGGCGAGATGCCTGTTACGAAATCTGTTTATTCGTGGATCAAGTCCATGTCTGCAACAGTTGTACCAACATCTTCAGCAGTAATATAGCGACCGTTCAAGCCTTGGATAAAGCGGCCGAATGCGCGGAACATTTCTTCATTTTTGTCTTTCAATGGATCTCCGATGATAACAGTCTTACCGCCGCCCAAGTTCAATCCTGCTGCTGCGTTTTTGTACGTCATGCCGCGGCCAAGACGAATTGCATCTTCGATTGCTTCTTCTTCAGTTGCATAGTTCCACATACGTGTACCGCCTAGAGCCGGTCCTAAAGTTGTATCGTGAATGCAAATGATTGCTTTTAATCCTGAAGTTTTATCTTGGCAAAACACCAATTGCTCGTAGTCGTGCTGTTCCATCTTTTTGAAAATTTCCATTGTTAAGTCCCCCTAGTATGTTTGTTGATTGTTTGATGAGCGGATTGCCAGTGCGAGCGAGTAAAGTTTCGTTTCAGCACTGTCGGCGCGGGAAGTCAAAACGATCGGCGCTTTCGCACCTGCAATGACGCCTCCCACTTTCGCTTTTGCAAAGTACACCAATGATTTATATAGGATGTTGCCGGATTCGATTGTAGGTACGAGCAAGATGTCGGCTTTGCCGGCATGGTCGCCTGTAATCCCTTTATGATGAGCCGCAGTGACAGACACAGCGTTATCCAAAGCTAATGGACCTTCAATGATGCAATTTTTAATTTGGCCCCGTTTGTTCATGACCATCAATGCGGCGGCATCCAATGTTGCCTGCATTGTCGGGTTGATCACCTCGACAGCGGCTAATGGTGCGACTACCGGCATTTCTACTCCAACTGAACGCGCGATGGACACTGCGTTTTCGATAAGTTGCGCTTTTTGCTTCAGATCCGGTTCAATGTTCATGCCTGCATCGGTGATGAAGATCAATCGATCAAAACCAGCGATTTCAAATGCGGCGACGTGAGACAATACATTGCCTGTCCGCAAACCATATTCCGGATTTAATACCGCTTTCAATAAGACGGCCGTCGGAATATGCCCTTTCATCAAGACGTTTGAATCGTTCATGAAAACAGACTTGACGGCTTCTTTCGCCGCTTGCGTCGTGCTGCTAACATGCTGAATTTTAATTTTTGGATGGTCAGTTAAATGTGGAAAATCACGTTTGATCATTTCCTTCAATTTAACTTCATCATCGTAAAGCCTGAAATGTGCCAGATTGCGTTCGATTGCCATACTGACGGATTCAAGAACTTCGGAATCTGCCGCCGCAGCGACAGCAACCGTGTTGTCGGCTTCAGATGAAATTTCCATCATTATCTGCGTTAATGTGGTCATTTGTTCACCCCGTTCCTTTTTAATTAAAACAGATAGAAGTGCATAATATAAGGCTTGTAAGCGCTTTATTTAGGTTTACCGGCCTTTTTCTTTGCAATTTCTTGCAAAACCGTGCAATAAATTGCAAATCACATCAAACCATATTTTTCTAACTTGTAATATAGTGTACGTAGCGAAATATCCAATTGCTTCGCGGTCTTGGATTTATTGCCTTTGAATTGGGTCAAGCAATGATGTAAAATGCCACGCTCCACTGCGTCCAATTGTTCTTGCAACGGGACGGATGATTCGATGACAACTTCATGTTTCGCTTCGGCTGCTCTAAGCATATTAAGCGGGATATGTTCTTCTGTTAAAACTTTGTCGTTCATCTGCATGAAAATCATCGAACGGCTAATGACGTTTTCGAGTTCCCGCACGTTGCCTGGCCAATCGTAAACCCGCAATAATTGCATTGCTTTGTCGGTCACCGATTCAACATTGCGGCCGTATTCCTGATTTAACTTCATGAGCAACCGGTCCACGATGCGCGGAATGTCTTGTTTCCGATTGCGCAGCGGCGGAATGAGAATCGGCATGCGATTTAATCGGTAGTACAGGTCTTCTCGGAACGTCCCTGCGAGCAATGCTTTCTCCATATTGGCGTTTGTCGAAGCGATCACGCGGACATTGACGGGCCGTGGTTTGGTTCCGCCGATGCGCAGCGTTTCATGTTCCTGCAACACACGCAGCAGTTTGCTTTGAATCATCGGTGACAATTCGCCGATCTCATCGAGGAAGATACTGCCGTTATTAGCTTCTTCGAACAAGCCCCGCTTCTCACCGCTCTTACCCGGAATCGTCCCTTCTTCGTAGCCGAATAATTCACTGTCAAGCAGTTCTTCGGATAAAGCGGCGCAGTTTACACGAACGAATTTATTGAATTTCCGTTCGCTTTCACTATGTATAGCGTGGGCGAACAATTCTTTGCCTGTACCCGATTCACCGCGCAATAAGACGGTTACCAGCGTTTGCGCGGCCAGTTTCGCCTGCTGAAGACTCAATTGCATTTCCGACGACAAGCCGATAATGTCATCAAAAGTGTATTTCGATTCAAGCGTTCGGATGATGCTGCGGGCACGGTCAAGTTCTTTCATAAGCGAACGGATCTCCGTCGTGTCGTGAATAACACCAACACTGCCCTTTAATTTATTGTCGACGATGATTGGCGCGACGTTAACGATGACTTCCCGGTTTAAGGGACCTACTTTCAAATTGACGCCGCGGTAAGGCTTACGTGTCCGCAACGCTTTTAAATGCATGCTTTCTCCTTCCGCAATGTCCGCTGAGGCAGGCTGTCCGATCACTTGATCCATTTCGAGGCCCGTGATGCGAGTATATGCCGGATTGACAAGCAAGCCGATTCCTTTTTCATCGACAACTGAAATCGCATCGTCGCTTGATGCAATGATTGCTTGCAACATCGTTTGAACTTCTTTCAAATCAGTAATTTGTTCAGCGAGCGACACGACTTCCGAAATGTCCTTGAACACCGCAAAGGCGCCTATCGTTTCGCCGTACTCGTCCACCATCGGGAACCGGGATGTGACAATTTTCATGCCGTTTTTCAAAACGAGCTCCCGGTTCAATTCGGTTCGACCGGTTTCAAAAATCCGTGGCAATTCACTCATTGTAATCAATTCGGTGATGGGCTGACCCATGGCATCCTTGATATCCACTTCGATCATGCGCGAAGCACTCTTGTTGATAAAATTGATATGCCCTTTTCGATCGATGCCGATCATGCCTTCATCAATCGAGTTGAAGATGATATTCTGTTTGTGGCTGACTTCACTCATCATCGAAGAAAACTGCTCTTTTTCATTGACCAAGCGCACCAAATCGTTTGCGATGCTGCCGGGTATGATTACTGTTTGTTGCGGAAACAGCCCCGGCAATTCGTTTTGCACCGTTTCACTGCCGGATACATCAAAAACCATATCCACATCTTCTGTCGTGAAATCACGAAAATCCGTGCTGACGCGAATGCCATTTTTTTGAGCGGTCACTATCGCTGGGGCTTGTAAGTTAATATCGGCTACGCCGTAAACATTCAAATGCTCCGATTCCAACAAAATTTGAAGGATTGCGGAACCGCCAACTCCGCCTCCGATTACGACAACGTTTTGCAAAGGACTTCAAACCTTTCCACTTTTATTATGCAATTTCTTGCAATGCTCTTTAAAGCGTACAGCAGGATGAGTTTCTTGACAAGCGCGAGCATATTAGCAAACAATAGACAGAGAAGGAGTGGAAACATGGGACGTCTTATCGCTTTTATCATCTTGCTCATACCGGGCATTCTTGCAGCTTACGGCATCAAATTGATGCGCGACACGCTGTTCAATAAATTGCTTGAGCCTTATCCGGCATTGTGGATGCAGTTTACGCTCGGCACCATTTTCGTCGTTCTTGGAATCGGATTTTTTGCCGGCTTCCTATTGAACCGCGACCGTAAAAAAGGAAACGTATCAAAACGCTTCCAGAAATAAGGCTTAACAGCAAAAAAAATTGCGTCTACCCATGTGAGGGTGGACGCAATTTTTTTATTACCCGGTTTGGATAATCCGTTATAATGCCGTTCAATTCGGGTTCACGTTTTGTTACTGCCGCTTCGCTTCCGCGAATGCCATAGACACGCACCTTCATCCCCCTATTACTAAGCGTTTGTAATAATTTTCTTGAGTAGAGCCGTTTATGAAGATGAATGCTATCAATCCAATCCATTTCATCTAATAGAGACAATTGCGTTTTTTTATTGATGATCAAAGCCATTTCCACTGTCGGCATCAAGGTTTTCATGTCTTTAAGAAGTGATGGGTGAAACGAAGACACATGGAAATCTTCTGCCCCTTCCAGCATGGCAGCTATAATACGCGGACCTTCCGGATGTTTCATAAACGAACTTTTCAACTCAATATTCAATGGTACTCTATGCTCTTTTGCCCACTGAATAACTTCATAGGCAAGCGGAATATGATCGTGTTTAAATTTACGGTGCCATCTCTTGCCAATCTTCAATTCTTTCAAGAAACTGTATTCCACGTCTGCGATATCAAAGTTCTCGCCGCTGAGCCTTTTCAAGTTATCATCGTGATAAACGATCACGACACCGTCTTTCGTAATTTGCAGGTCCAACTCGATGCCCAAGTCAGACTCACTTACTTTGTGAAAGGCATTCCACGTGTTCTCGAGCGACAATGCAGTTACACCACGGTGGGCGTAAATTCTCAGTTCAGACATGTTTACCATCTTCTTTCTGTTTGATTGGCGTTCAAGTCAATAAGGTATTTATATCATAATCACGAAATATTATAAAGCTTTCCGCATATTGGGAATTTCTCAGAATTACTTTTCGGACTCAGCTGTTCGCTTCTCCAAAAAAAATCCGCCTTGCAGCGCTGAATCAGCGAGCAAGGCGGTAGAAATGGCAGAGGGAAATTATTCCCCTTGCCCTTTTTTGGTGCTATTAACAATCATCGCAATGAATTTTGAATTAGTCGGCTTATTTTTCAGCAACTCTTCACTATATCCGAATATTGCCGATATGTGCCGGGTGTCATCCTGGCTCCAAACCAGTTCGATGGCATGGCGAATGGACCTTTCCACACGCGTCGGCGTTGAGTCCAGTCGTGCAGCAACATTCGGATAAAGTTCCTTCGTTACTTTATTAAGCAAAGCAGGATTATCCATTACTTGTGAGATGGCCTCTTTTAAATAATGATAGCCTTGAATGTGAGGGGGAATCCCGATTTCTCTCATCAACGTAACGATTTCCTTATTTTTCAGTTCAGCCATTTTTTTCGGATTGTCTGTTAATGACTGATTTTGCATAATGTGATTGATCTGCGCTGCCAGTCGGTCAGCTTCAAACGGTTTCATGATGAAATAAGAAGCTCCGTTTTGAGCAGCCTGCGACATAATGGATTCTTGGCCGAACGCAGACAGCATAATCACTTCAATATTACGTAAATTGTCATTCACTTTGATGGCGTCGAGAACCGCGATACCGTCCATATAGGGCATGATAATGTCGAGTACCAACACATCGACTTCATGTTGGGTCAACATATCAATGCAAGTCTTGCCGTTATAAGCGACAGCGACTACTTCCATATTTTCTTGGCTGCTCAAATAATCGCTCATTAGCTTGACTAAGTCGCTATTATCATCCGCGATTGCAATTTTTATCTTTTCCATCAACTAACTCCTCCTGCTCGGTGCTTCTGCACTTTTACCGCAACGAAAGTTTTCTATCTTTTGCAAGAGACAGCAATTCCTCGGCATGCTGGAGCGTCAAATCCGTGATTTCCGCTCCCGATAACATCCGACTCATTTCTTCTGTCCGCTCCTGGCCGTCCAATTCGTGAACCGCCGTTGTCGTACGTTGCTTCCCGACTTTCTTTTCTATAAACAGGTGCTGATCTGCCATCGCCGCAACTTGCGGCAAATGCGAAATGCACAAGACTTGGGAGTGAACCGAAATGGCCGCTATTTTCTCGGCAATCGCCTGAGCTACGCGTCCACTGACCCCGGTATCCACTTCGTCGAAAATAATCGACGTAATGCCTTGGTGTTTCGAGAATATGGTTTTCAATGCCAACATCATCCGTGACAATTCACCGCCGGAAGCGACTTTCGTCAACGGCTTAAGCGGCTCACCCAAATTGGTTGAGATGTAAAATGACAACACATCGCCGCCATTGCGGTCAAAACGACCATTCGGCAACGAGCTGAAATTGACTTCAAAAGAAGCCTTGCCCATATGCAATTCACGCAATTGCTCCATAATCGCTTTACCGAGTTTTCCAGCAGCTTTTTTCCGCAAAATGGTCAGTTCATCCGCTTCGACGCGCAAGTCATCGGTCAATTCTTTTAATTTTGCTTGGTCCAACT
Source organism: Planococcus sp. (in: firmicutes) (assembly GCA_041553775.1). GTDB lineage: Bacteria > Bacillota > Bacilli > Bacillales_A > Planococcaceae > Planococcus. The sequence continues at coordinate 10,767 of JBFEIJ010000045.1, read as the reverse complement.
GATAACGCTGATCACGATTCACCAGTTTATCCAATTCATCCACCTGTTCTTCATGGTAGATAAGGATATCTTCTACAGATGCCCCGTATTTTCGCTTCAATGATTGGATCAACGCCAAACGTTGTTCAATCTCGTTTAAGCGGCTTGGATCAAATTCCATATGATCAATCAAGCGTTTGATTTCAGACGCTACGTCCTGCAGCTGATAAAATGCACCGGAAGCCAGTTCGGAATGGCTGGAAAACTGCTCATCGACTGAAGCTGCGTGTTCGAGTTCAGACATCGCAGAACCGACCCAATCAAGCCCTTTCGACTCACCTTGAATTGCTTCATGCGCAGCTGATACCGATTCGTAGATTTTCGTGAAGTTTTGAAGCTTTTTGCGCTCTTGCAACAAGTCCTCTTCTTCACCTGCAATTAACTCAGCCGCTTCGATTTCACGCAGTTGAAACGTTAGTAAATCAATACGCTGCGCTATTTGCTGTTCATTTTCATTGTAGGAGGCGAACTCCCGCTTCAACTTCATGTATTTCTCGTACGTATGCGAATAGCTCTCTTTTGCTTTCGCCAACGAATTCCCGGCGAACTGGTCCAATAAATGAAGATGTTGTTTTTCATCCATCAATTCTTGGGTTTCGTGCTGACCATGGATATCAATCAACGCACCGCCAATTTCGCGCAGGATTGAAATCGTTACCAATTTACCGTTGACTCGGCAAACGTTCTTTCCTTTATCATTCAATTCACGGCGCAGCAAAATTTCGCCATCGGTCGGTTCAATCCCAAAATCCGCTAATTTCGCAAAGACAGGATGTTTGGCATCTTCTATTGAGAAAAGGCCTTCGATTTCAGCTTTTTTTGCGCCATGGCGAATAAACTCCTGGCTCCCACGCCCACCTGCAAGCAAATGGACAGCATCTATAATAATCGATTTCCCGGCTCCGGTTTCTCCCGTCAACACGGTCAATCCTTCTGTAAAACTCACTGTTAACGCTTCGATGATTGCAAAATTGCGTATGTCCAATTCACGCAGCATATGTCCACCTCTTTTACAGCATTTCAATCAAACGTTGTCTCAATACTTCACGCTGGTTTGTGTCGCGGCAGATGATGAGACAAGTATCATCTCCACAAATTGTGCCGAGAATTTCTTCCCAGTCCAAATGATCGATCAATGATCCGATTGCATGGGCATTCCCTGGCAATGTTTTCATGATCAAGAAATGGCTGGCTCCGTCAATACTCACAAATGCATCCGTTAATGCACGGTGCAATTTTTGCATCGGGTTAAAACGCTGATCTGCTGGGAGGCTGTATTTGTAACGGCCATCTTGCAGCGGCACTTTCACTAAATGCAATTCTTTGATATCTCGCGATACAGTCGCTTGTGTCACTTCATAACCGGCTGACTTCAACAAGTCCACCAGTTCATCCTGTGTTTCTATTTCACGATTTGAAATGAGATCACGGATTTTTATATGTCTTTGCCCTTTGTTCAATTGAAGTCCTCCTAAGGATGAATAATTATTCCAGATACCTTATATCGTACCTTTATTCCCCCTTAAAAACAAGTAGACAAGAAAACAAGTGAAAACAGCTTTGTTGCGGGTGTTTCAAAAGAGAAATGGTTGGTTATATCAGGGAATATCAGCTTCAAATTAATGTAAAAAACGCTTATGTAGTGCTAAATGGTGTCATTGTTTTATCTAAGAATTTTCATAATAGCATTCCGCAATGGTCGCTTAGGGGAAAGCTCCCACAAGAAGCCAGGAAGTTCACCTGTCTTCTTGATTCGTCCACCCCATTTGCGCGCCTCCGTGGAGATATATCTCGACATTGTCTAATGCAGGATAGAAATTTTTGTGATCTTGACTACATGCTTTACGAAATATCAAGTTCAATGTTTATAGATACTCATTCATTCCCTAAACTATTTGCAGGGAAACTAAAAGGCTGTCGAAAGAATCTCGACAGCCTTTTTGGCATGTGTTTAAAATGTTTCGTGAGCCAATTTTACAAGGTCGGCTATCGCTTGATCGGACATCGGCGCAATTTCGCTCGCTTCAGTTGCCGATTGCAGATGGAACAAAAATTCAATATTGCCTTCGCCGCCAGTAATCGGGGAGAACGACATATTTTTTACGTGGAAACCTGCTTGAATCGCAAAGTTGCCGACTTTCGCCAACACGTCGCGATGGGTTTTCGGTTCTCGCACGATGCCTTTTTTGCCGACTGCTTCACGCCCTGCCTCAAATTGAGGTTTAACCAAGGCAATCACATCGCCGCCTGGCACGATGATCTGTTTCAAAACAGGCAAGATGATGCGAAGTGAAATAAAGCTCACGTCAATTGTTGCGAATTCCGGCAAGCCTTCTGCGAAATCTTCCGGCTTCGAATGACGGAAATTTGTTTTTTCCATAACCGTTACTCGCTCGTCTTGCCTGATTTTCCAGGCGAGCTGATTCGAGCCAACGTCTAAGGCGTAACAATGTTTTGCGCCGTTTTGAAGGGCGCAATCCGTAAATCCGCCCGTCGAAGAGCCGATGTCGAGCATTAATTTGCCTTCCACCGACAAATCGAATTCGGCAAGCGCTTTTTCAAGCTTCAAGCCACCGCGGCTGACGTATTTCAAGTCATTGCCTTTCATTCGCAGCGGTGCGTCTTCTGCGATTTTCTCACCGGGTTTGGTCATGCGTTCTTCGTTGGAATAAATAATACCAGCCATGATGGCTCTTTTTGCTTTTTCACGAGTTTCACAGATGCCCCGCTCGACAAGCAGGACGTCTACACGCTCTTTTTTCGGTTTGTTCATAAGGCTTTCGATTCCGCCTTTTGCATTGCCGTCAATTTTTTCGTGATGCGCACGACTTCGTCGCTGTTCAAATGGATTTCGTCCATCAATTCAGCTACATCGCCGTGTTCGATAAATTGATCCGGGATGCCTAAGCGATGAATGACCGCTCCGTAGTATTCGTTGACTTCCGCGAATTCCAATACGCCGCTGCCAAAGCCGCCTTGCAGCACTGCTTCTTCTAGCGTGATAATTGGCACTTTGCGTCCGAAAATCGAATGCAGCATGGATTCGTCCATCGGTTTGATGAATCGCGCATTGACAACTTCCAAATGAATGCCTTCTGCGCGCAATTGTTCTGCCGCATGGAGTGCCATTGGAATGGTTGTGCCGAATGTCAGAATTACCGCATCTGCACCTTTTTCCAATACTTCCCACGATCCGATCGGCAAGCTTTTCAGCTCGCTATCCATTTCAACACCTAGACCGTTGCCGCGCGGATAGCGCAAAGCAATTGGTCCGCCGTTATAATCGATGGCCGTCTTAACCATGTCTTGGCCTTCGTTTTCATCTTTCGGCATCATGACGACCATATTCGGTAAATTACGGAGGAACGCTACATCAAATACGCCTTGATGCGTTTCACCGTCCGCTCCGACAAGTCCTGCACGGTCAATACCGATAAAGACATTCAGATTTTGACGGCATACATCATGCACCACTTGATCGTAAGCACGTTGCAAGAAAGTCGAATAAATCGCTAGGAATGGCTTCATGTCCTGTGTCGCTAAACCGGCAGCCATTGTCATGGCGTGTTGTTCCGCAATCCCCACATCATAGAAGCGTTCCGGGAATTCAGAAGCGAAACCGACCAATTTCGAACCGACCGGCATTGCCGGTGTAAGCGCAACGATGCGTTCGTCTTCGCGAGCCAATTTGCGCACAGTTTCTGCGATTAATCCGCTCCACGACGGCGCCGTTGATGATGACTTCACTAAGTCGCCTGTTTCCATTTTATAAGGGCCAGTTCCGTGCCATGTGCCGACTGTGTCGGTTTCTGCAGGCAAGAAGCCTTTGCCTTTTTTCGTAATGACATGCAAAAGAACCGGACCTTTGGTTTTCTTCGCATATTTCAAGTTATCTTCCAGCTCTTCAAGGTCATGACCATCAATCGGCCCAAGATACGTAAACCCAAGCTCCTCGAAAAACATGCCCGAAACGAGCAAGTATTTCAAGCTATCTTTAACGCGCTCGGCTGTAGCAGCCAATTTCCCGCCAACAGCAGGAATTTTTTTCATCAAGTATTCCAAGTCGTCTTTTACTTTATTGTATTTGCCGGCTGTGCGCATTCTGCCAAGCATGCTGTGCATCGCGCCAACGTTTGGTGCAATCGACATTTCGTTGTCGTTCAAGATGACGATCATATCGGTTTTTTCATGTCCGATGTGATTCAATGCTTCAAACGCCATCCCGCCCGTCAACGCGCCATCTCCGATAATCGGAATGACGTGGCTATTGGTTTTCAGGTTGTCGCGAGCTGCCGCCATGCCCATCGCTGCCGACAATGAAGTCGAGCTATGGCCAGTTTCCCAAACGTCGTGTTCACTTTCGTTGCGTTTCGGGAAACCGCATAATCCTTTAAATTGACGCAGCGTATCAAATTGACTCGCGCGTCCTGTCAGGATTTTATGAACGTATGATTGGTGTCCAACGTCCCAGATGAATTTGTCAGTCGGGCTGTCAAACTCTTTGTGCAACGCAAGCGTCAATTCGACGACGCCCAAATTGGGGCCGATATGGCCGCCTGTTCTTGATAAGTTTTCAATTAGGAATTTCCGGATATCTTCGCTTAATTCAACGAGCTGTTCGTTATTTAGCTCTTTTAAGAAAGATGGACTGGTAATCGTATGCAGATCCATTGCCATCACACACCTTCTATATAATTTTACCGCTGAGTAGTCTGTCTTTATTATAACAATCTGTAGCCATTGTACAAACTAGAGCATACCGGTTCAGCTTTTTCTTTTTACGATTAATGCTGTGAGTTCTTCTAGCAATGCCGATTTCCCGCGCAATACCGCGACTGCTTGAAGCGCTTCCTCGGCATGGAACTCTAATTTTTCTTTCGCTTTCGGCAGCGTCAGCAAGCCCGGATACGTGCTTTTCGCACTGGATTCGTCTTTACCGGCCGTTTTGCCAAGCTCTTGTGACGTCCCTGTGACATCCAAAATATCATCCTGGATTTGAAATGCCAACCCGATATGTTCGCCGAATTTGCCAAGCGCCACCATTTCTTCCGGCTGTGCTTTTCCTAGAATTGCTCCAGCTAATATGCTGTATGTAAGTAAGGCACCTGTTTTTAATCGGTGCACTTGTTCAAGTTCTGCAAGCGTCAGTGTTTTCTCTTCGCCTTCAATGTCTAACACTTGGCCACCGACCATGCCTTCAGCTCCTGAAGCGACACTCAATAAATCGATCAAACGGACTTTGTCATCACTTGAGACGTGGTTCAAGCGGGCAATGACGCCGAAACTATAAGTAAGTAATGCGTCTCCCGCAAGAATCGCGATGGCTTCCCCGAACACTTTATGGTTTGTCGGCATGCCTCTGCGCAGATCGTCATTGTCCATGCTTGGCAAATCGTCGTGAATCAATGAATACGTATGGATCATTTCAATCGCAACCGCGACTTTCAAAGCATCAGGATGCTCTTCACCAAGCTCGTGCAACACTGCCAACAATAAGATTGGTCGAATGCGCTTGCCGCCTGCTTGCAAGGAATAATGCATGGAATCTTTCAACGATGCCGGAATCGCTAAACGCTGAATTTGTTCCGCAAGTTCCTGTTGGATTAACGGTTCGTAATAGGCTCTAAATTCGCTTAAGTTCATTTCGCAGAACCGTCCTCAAGATTTACTGGCACTTCTTTGCCTTCTTGCATCATTGTCACCAATTGCTTTTCTGCATTCTGCAATTTATCGTGGCACACTTTTGATAATTCCATGCCTTTTTGATACAAAGTGAGCGCTTCCTCGAGCGGCACATCTCCTTGTTCTAATTGACGGACCACTTCTTCCAGTTGTTCCATTGCCTGATTAAACATGATTTCTTTTTCAGCCATCTTGTCGCTCTCCTTCACTCGGTAAGATTCGTTCGTTTACACTCGTTTTCAGAACGCCGTCTCTCATGGAAATGCTTAATTGGTCGCCGACTTCGACTTGTTCGACGCTTTTGACGACGGTTTCATCTTTATAGATAATCGAATAGCCGCGGTCCATGATTTTCAATGGACTGAGTGCATCCAATGTGCGCATCGCCGAAGACAATTTCTGTGTGTTGTCCCGTAATGCATAAGCCGCTAATTGGTCGACTCTTTTTTTCAATGCTTCGATTTCCACCGACGCTTGTTGAATGCGGTTAGCTGGCGTACGGGAAATCAATTGATTGTTTAAATTTTTATATCGTTCCCCGGCGAAATTGAATTGCTGCACCGTTTCGCGGCGCAATGATTCCGTCGCCCGTTCGACCCGCTCGATAAATGGCCGGTACAAACGGTCCGGATACGCCAGCGGAAACGATGTAGCCAGACGATTCAATGATGCTTTTTCGCGGGCAATCGTATTCGCCGTAGTGCGGTACATGCCGCTCCTGTAATTAAGCAGCCGGTCCAATAATTCAGCTTTGCTCGGTACAGCCAACTCGGCTGCAGCAGTAGGTGTCGCCGCACGCAAATCCGCTACAAAATCAGCAATTGTCGTGTCGGTTTCATGGCCAACTGCGCTGATGATCGGAATGCGCGATTGATAAATGGCACGTGCCACCGCTTCTTCGTTGAACGACCATAAATCTTCAATCGACCCGCCCCCGCGTCCGACGATCAAAATATCATAATCCTGCTGATTTGCCGATTGGATGGATTGCACAATCGATTGAGTCGCTTGTGCGCCTTGTACCAATGTCGGATAAATCACCACATGTGCGAGAGGATAGCGCCGATTTAACGTGATGCAAATATCGCGAACGGCTGCACCTGTTGGCGCGGTGACCACGGCTATGCGTTTTGGAAAACGTGGAAGCATTTTTTTGTGCGCAGCGTTAAAAAGCCCTTCTTTGGCGAGCTTTTCTTTTAATTGTTCAAATGCGAGATAATAATCGCCAATGCCGTCTGCTTGCATCGATTGCGCATAAAGCTGGTATTGGCCGGATGCTTCATAGACCGTGACATCGCCGCGGATCAAGACCGTCATGCCGCTCTCCGGCTTGAACTTCACCGCTTTGGCGTTTGCTGAAAACATGACGGCCGGCAAACGCGACGCATCATCTTTCAACGTAAAATAAATATGGCCACTCGTATGGATTTTAACGTTGGACAATTCCCCTTTTACGTAAACATCGCGCAAATGAGGATCCACATCGAATTTCTTTTTTATGTATTTGGTCAATGCTTTTACGGACAAATATGGGTCGGACGCCAAAATTTCAACCCCAATCTTAAAAATTAAAAAGCTGTCTTTCTTTCGAAAAACAGCTCAGTTTTATTCATTTTACATGGTTTGGGCGTTTTTGTCTTTCTGAAGCCCATTTTCTGCAGAGTGGAGCGTATTTTCCATCAACATTGCGATGGTCATCGGCCCAACACCGCCTGGAACTGGGGTCAGGTAACCGGCCACCTCTTGCACTGCAGCAAAATCAACATCGCCGCAAAGTTTGCCGTTTTCATCCCGGTTCATCCCGACATCGATAACGGTCGCACCTGGTTTGATGTGATCCGCACCAATGAATTTGGTTCTGCCAATCGCAGAAATTAAAATGTCTGCCTGTTTCGTATATGAAGCTAAATCTTGGGTTTTTGAATGACAAAACGTCACTGTCGCATCTTGTTGCAATAATAAATGCCCGACAGGTTTGCCGACGATGTTGCTGCGGCCAACGACAACAGCGTGTTTGCCAGCTGGGTCGATGCCATAATGTTCTAGAAGTTTTAAGATGCCATGCGGCGTACAAGGAAGAAATGCGTCTTTTCCGATCATCATATTGCCGACAGATATCGGATGGAAGCCATCCACATCTTTGGCCGGATCAATCGCCAAAATCACTTTGAATTCATCAATATGAGAAGGCAGCGGCAATTGCACCAAGATGCCGTGAATTTCAGAGTCGTTGTTCAACTCCTCAATTTTTGCCAATAAATCCTCTTCGCTCAATTGCTCAGAGTATTGGTGAAGGTCTGAACGCATGCCAAGCGCTCTACACGTTTTCTGCTTATTTTTAACATATGTAAGCGAAGCAGAGTCATCCCCGACCAGCACAACGGCCAGTCCTGGTGAAACTCCTTGTTCCTTCAATGATTTTACGCGCACTTCTACTTGCTCTTTAATCTTCTGGCTCACTGCTTTCCCGTCGATTGTAATCGCCGTCACAAAAACCCCTCCAATTTAGTTTGCTAGTTCGTCTGTAAATTTCGACAGCACGCCATTAACAAAGCGGCTGGATTTATCATCTCCGAAAGTTTTGCTGAGCTCGATCGCTTCGTTCATCACGACGCTTGATGGCGCATCTTCCATAAATGCAAGTTCGAATACCGCCATGCGAAGAATCGTCCGTTCCACTTTCGGAAGACGTTCTAGCGACCAGTTTTCAAGATGGCCTTTTAATTTTTCATCAATGGCCGCCATGTTTGAATGCGTGCCTTCCACCAATAATTCGTAAAAATTATCTTTCTCCATTTCTTCACCCATCACATGTTCGATCGCTTCGCTGATTGTCAGCTCTGTACCGTCCGTTTGGAATAAAGTCTGGAGCGCTTTTTCTCGTGCCTCGTGTCGTTTCATAATATCTCCGGTCCCCTTTTCACACTAATTACCCCTCATTATACAGGTAATCCAATAGAAGTTCCAAGTTTGAAATGTTCAGACAAAACCATGTCCCGCTCAGGGGCGGGACATGGTTTTTGCTTCGAAGCTAGCGCAGCGATGCAACGGCCTTAAATGTCCCGAATCTAGCGTAGCGGAGTATAGAAGTGTATTTAACTAGTCCACCTGACTCCTCTAAGTAATCTCCGCTAAACAACTTCATTCTTTTTTTAAAAAACAAAAGCCGCCCAATAAGCCCGGTTTCGGACTTATTGGACAGCATCTTAATGCTGTTCTTCAGTATGCGGTGTTTCAAATTGAATACCAGTAATGTGGACATTCACTTCTTGTGTTTGCAGGCTCGTCATATTCTCGAGTGTCTGGCGGACATGTTCTTGAACTTTTTGCGCCGTCTTCGGAATCGATACGCCAAAATTCATGACACAATATACGTCAATCATCAGTCCATCATTCGATAGCTCAGATTTAACGCCTTTATTGTGGACTTTTTTGCCCAAACGTTCAACAACGCCTGATGCAAAATTGCCGCGCATGCTTGCGACGCCTTCGATATCGGATACCGCAATGCTTGCGATAATTTCCAATACTTCAGGTGCCACTTCAATGTTGCCTAAATTTTTTCCATCATGTGGTTTCATGCGCAAATACGGTGCTGGTTTTTCAGCCATAGGGCAACTCTCCTTTTAAGACTCTAGGACATCATATTTTTCGAGGAATTTCGTATTGAAATCCCCTGATTTGAATACTTCGTGATCCATCAATTTCAAGTGGAATGGAATCGTCGTGTGAACGCCTTCAATTGCAAACTCGCTTAATGCGCGTTTCATCTTGGCGACCGCTTCTTCACGTGTATCCGCAAATGTGATCAGTTTCGCAACCATGGAATCGTAATACGGTGGAATGCTGTAACCTGGATACATTGCTGAATCCACACGAACACCCAGTCCGCCTGGCGGCAAGTACATTGTCACTTTACCTGCAGAAGGCATAAAATTCTTCGCCGGATTCTCTGCATTGATACGGCATTCGATCGACCAGCCTTTGAACGTCACATCTTCTTGCGTATACGCCAAAGTTTCACCTGAAGCGACTCTCAGTTGCTGTTGGATCAAGTCGATGCCCGTGATCATTTCAGTAACTGGATGCTCTACTTGGATACGTGTGTTCATTTCCATGAAATAGAATTTTTGATTTACAGCGTCAAAGATGAATTCGACTGTACCCGCTCCGCGGTAATTAACGGCAAGTGCCGCTTTTACTGCCGCATCGCCCATTTCAGCACGTAATTCCGGGCTCAATGCAGGAGACGGTGCTTCTTCAACCAATTTTTGCATACGGCGCTGAATCGAGCAATCGCGTTCACCTAAATGAATCGCGTTGCCGTGTGAATCTGCCAATACCTGGATTTCTACGTGACGGAAATCTTCAATGAATTTCTCGATGTAGACACCTGGATTACCGAATGCTGCGGCTGCTTCTTTTTGAGTCATGCGCAATCCTGTAACAAAGTCTTCACGGTTGCGGGCGACGCGGATTCCTTTGCCCCCGCCTCCAGCTGTCGCTTTGATGATGACTGGGAAACCGATTTTCTCAGCGATTTCCAAACCTTCTTTTTCACTGCCGACAATACCAGTGGATCCTGGGACTACAGGGACGCCTGCAAGTCTCATCGTTTCACGGGCAACGTCTTTTGTTCCCATTTTCGAGATCGCTTCTGAAGTCGGTCCGATAAACATGATATCGCACGCTTCGCAAAGTTCTGCAAAACTGGCGTTTTCAGCCAAGAAACCATAGCCTGGGTGAATGCCATCGCAATTTGTTAATTTTGCTACTGAAATGATGTTGGAAAAATTCAAGTAGCTGTCTTTTGACGCTTTCGGTCCGATGCAATACGCTTCGTCTGCAAGCTGAACGTGAAGTGCTTCTTTGTCAGCTTCAGAATAGACAGCGACTGTTTCGATATCCATTTCTTTACAAGCGCGGATAATGCGTACTGCAATTTCACCGCGGTTGGCAATTAACACTTTTTTCATCAGGTTCTCCTCCTCAGTTAGATTTCACGAGGAATAGAGGTTGACCATATTCAACCAGCTGGCCGTCTTT
>JBFEIJ010000044.1:0-22815 GCA_041553775.1 Planococcus sp. (in: firmicutes) | reverse complement strand
TTTTTGCATACGAAGATGATTGTGATCGATGACAAAGCATCTACTGTTGGAACTGCGAATATCGACGTGCGCAGTTTTAAGCTCAATTTCGAAGTTAACGCTTTTATTTACGATAGAAAAATAGCGCGTGAGCTTACGGATCTCTTCCATCAAGATATGGAGCTTTCTACTGAATTGTCTTATGAACATTATTTGGAACGCACACGCATGATTAAAACGAAAGAATCGATTGCCCGGTTGTTGGCGCCGATTTTATAAACACAAAAAGACGCTCTCGGAATTTTCTCCGACAGCGTCTTTTTTAATGATTTTCACGTTTTTCTGAGTTTACTGCACACCTAAGTATTGTTCCAAAGTGATGCCTTTGGTGAAAATTTCTGCAGCTGCTGCTTTGCCCACAAAACGGAAATGCCATGCTTCGTGCATATAACCTGTGATGTGTTCCGCGCCTTCCGGATAACGGAGGATAAAGCCATATTTATGCGCATTGTTTTTCAGCCATTTCCCGCCTTTTGTAGCACCAAATGATGCAGAAGCCCAGTGTTCTTGCTGGCCTTCCTCTCCTATGTCGAATGCAAGGCCAGATTGGTGTTCTGAGAATCCAGGGCGCGCACTATAACGATCTGCAGCTTGTTGCCCATCTTTTGCGGCGTATCCTTCATAAAGTTGCTTCTGACGCGCAAAATCACGGTACGTACTGAAGGCGGTTAGTTTGATACCTGCTGCTTGTGCGTCTTTTTTCATCGCTTCAAATGCCGCGCGGGCTTCCTTGCTTTCACCCGGCGCATAATTCTGCGGCAATGGATGTTGTTTATTGGCTAGCAGAATATTATTGATATACGTTGGTTTTGCCGGAAGTTTAATGTCTTCCTGATACTTTGTTGCATCGACTGGTTGTTCTTCAGCCGGAGCTTCTTCTTTAGATTCTTCTTTAGATTCTTCTTTAGATTCTTCTTTAGGTTCTTCTGGAGCTGGTTGTTCATCTTTCGGTTCTTGGACCGGCGGCTCTGCTTCAGCAGGTGTTTCTTCTGTTGGCGGCTCCTCAGCGTCAGGCTCTTCTGGCGTCTCGACTACTGGTGTATCGCCACCCGATTCATTTTTCACAACTTCCGATTCGTCGCTTTGCTGTCCTTTCAACGCTGAAAGGCTTTGCTCGACGTCCCAGTCATTCATATACAGCCATGTTCCGACAATCAGCATTAGCGCAAGCAAGCTGCCTACTGTCCATTTTATATAAGTACTTTTTTTGTTTTGGTTATTTGAGTAACGGGATTGCATCGGATTCCCTCTTTCTGTCATCTTCTCTATTATTTTACCACCCTTGCTAGCGAATTTCTCCTCAAACAAGTGAACATTCGTTATACTTTATCATAGACTTCCAATAGATACGAGGTAAAATATGACCAATCAAAAATGGCTTTCCTTAAATTTTTTCGCTTTCTTCTTTACGTGGGGTGTATTCCTGCCTTACTGGACCGGCTGGTTGACCAACGAGAAAGACATGAGCGTCTCCGCAGCCAGTATTATCATGGGCGCAGGCATGATTGCCCGTTCATTATCGACATTATTATTTTTCCCTATGATGACGCGGCGGTTGTCGCTTGGACGCTTGATGCAAGTTCTCGCCATTGTTTCAGCTCTGCTTATGGCGTTGTACATACCGGCAAATTCCTATACCGCGTTATTCGTCATCACTGTCGCTTTCAGTTTTGTATATCCGAATTTGCTTCCCGCTATCGAAAGTGGCGCGACGGTGCTCATGCAGACCGATCGCATTCACTACGGCAAGAGCCGGTCTTTCGGTTCACTCGGCTACACTGTCGCTTTGCTGATCGTCGGTGCCTTGACCGCCATTTGGCAGGAAAGCGCCATTCTATGGGTGATGTTATTCGGACTGGTTTTTATGGCCATTACACAATCCGCCACTTCACCACTTCCCTTACAGGTCAAACCGGAGCTTAAGCATTCGGCTAGCAAGGGCGCCGTCAAGCAATTACTCAAATCCAAGGCATTTTTGATCATTCTTGGGGTATCCACTTTGCTGCAAGGCGCGCATGCGGCTTATTATAATTATGGCTTCATCTATTTGCAGGATTTGGGCGTCAATAGTTTTTACATTGGCCTCATCTTAAACATCGCCATTATTTTTGAAATCATCTTTTTCAATAAAGCCGATACGCTATTTCGCAATTGGAGTGTCTCCTCCATGCTTTTACTGGCTGCTACCGGATCGACTATTCGTTGGATTTTAATTTTCTTATTCCCTTCCGTTTGGGTTTTCATCATCACCCAAGTGTTTCATGCGATATCTTTCGGCGTCGCCCATTTCGCTTTTATTCGCTATATTTTCAAAAAACTACAGCCTGTCCATATTCCAGCAGCGCAAGGGATGTATGCAGCTATAGGCATGAGTTTAAGCGTCGCATTGTTGACTATTGTCGGTGGGTTTTTATATGAAATTTCTCCAGGCTTGGCGTTTTTGGGCATGGTAAGTTTCTCAGCTCCCGCCATCGTAATTGTCTTATTAACGAAAAAGAAATTCGATTATTAACGAGTACGACCCCCATACCCATAGTGGCACTTGCGAATAACTGTATACAAACCACTAGAAGGAGCTGGGTATTTTGAAACGAATTTCTAAAAAAGATATCTTGACGCTCATGCAGCAACTGGATGTCTTGCTTGAAGAACGCAATAAAGAAAAATTCACTCATAAAAAAGTATCTACAGCTGTCTAAAACCAGGTTGCTGTGAGATTCAATTTGATATTGCCCTACCTAAAAAACCAGCCCCGCCAAAAATGGCAGAGCTGGTTTTTACTAATTATAGAATAATCGTTGCAAGAACAACGAAAAACAACACGATAAAAAGGATCGACATGCCAAGCATCCATTTTGCTTCTTTTTCCATGCCTTTTTCTTTCATCTGACGATAGCGAAAACCGTTTGTCAGCACGAACAATAAGGTCATGAATAACACAGCGATGTCCAGATCTCCCATGACGATAAAAACGAGCGAAGTGATGCTTAGCACAGCTATCAATACGCCTTGTACTAATTTTCGATTCAATAGATTCCACTCCAAAAAAAGAAAGCCGGCAAAATCCGCCGGCTCTTTTCATTATTTTTCTTCTTCGACAGCTTCCAACGCTTTTTCTGGATGCTCCGAATAAAACTTCCGTCCGATAAATGTTTGGATGATCAATAACACACCACCAACTACCCAATAAACCGGCAATGCAGCCATCGAAGTGAAGGAAACGAACATGATCATAATCGGCGAGATGTAAACAAAAAACTTCATTTGTTGTTTTTGCTGTTCCGGCATTGTCCACATTGAGACTTTTGCCTGGAAGAAATAAACCGCTCCGGCAATCAGCGTCATCGCGATGTCCGGGCTCCCTAAGTTAAACCAGAGAAATTCGTGGGATTTCACATCCGGAGAATACAGGATGGCAAAATAGAGACCCATGATGATTGGCATTTGAATAACGACTGGCAAACAGCCCATATTCAATGGGTTCACATCATGCTTTTTGTAAAGTCCCATCATTTCTTGTTGGACTTTCATCTGCTCTTCTTTGTCTTTGGTTTCTTTCAAGCGCTTCTGGATATCTTCCATTTCTGGGCGCAGCTTGTCCATTTTCACTTTCATGCCTTGTTGGCGTTTGTATGTGCGCAACATGAAAGGCATTAAGACCAATCGGATGATTACTGTAATAGCGACAATCGCCAAGCCATAGCTACCATTAAATAAATTTCCGAGATAATCCAAGGAGAAATCAAACGGCGCTACAAAAAGACTGTAGAAAAATCCCTCTTTGTTTTCGACTGCAGAACAACCACTTAATACTAAAACTGATACTGCCAATAACGACAGCAATGTAATTTTCTTTTTCAATTTAGTCACCTACACCTTTTTCAACTATAAAGAAGTATACCGATATGCCGGAAATAATTCAATCGATGGCTCGAAAAGAAACCAGATTCTTGCACTCTGTGACAATATTAAGGCTGCGAAAAATCACAACACGAAAAAAGGAGACCTGAGTCTCCAGTCTCCTTATTTTGCGTTCGGCAAATTATAGCGGAAGTAAGGAATATGTTGGCTGTCGCGGAATTGCTTCGGTGTAACTGCCGTATATTTCTTGAAAATCCGTGTGAAATAGCTTTGGTTGCAGAAATGGAATTGCTTCGAAATGTCGGAAATCCCTTTGTCTGAATGACGCAAGTAATACTGGGATTCTTCTACGCGGCGAACATTCAAGTATTCCACTAATGTGATACCTGCATGTTCACGGAAAATGCGTGATAAATGGCTTGTCGAGATATTGAAATGCTTCGCAATGTCTTCTACCGACAAATCACGTTCCACTTCATCGTTGATGAACATTACAACTTTGTTGACCGTCTGGTGGCCGAATGAAGGCTGTTTGCGCTCTGAAATGACCGAAGTGAAAAATTCGATCAATTCATCCGCCACATACAGAAATTCAGAATCGTTCATGTGTTTTTCTACCAATTCAACACAAGCCACGTTAAATGCAAACGCTTTTTTCGGCGGTACACGCATTTCGTAAAGTTTGCGCGCCATTACAGAAGAAAGCACGATGTAATAATTTCGTACTTGGCGAATTGTTTCTTTGCCCGATCTTAAAGCAATCAAATCGATGAGCGATCGCAATGTTTCTTTAGCGCGCTCTTTTTCAAGGTGATGAATTTCATAAATTAATTGTGTTTCAATTTCAAAAAACTTATCCATACCTTCATATTGTCCAATAGTCTCACTTTCATTCATGAAAATTTTGGAAATAGTTTCTTGAATTGTTGGCATAGCTATCATGTTCATTTTTTCCCCGTCTTTCTTTGTCCAAGTTTTTGCAGTCGTTATTCCTACTATATACTGAAATAGTCAATAAGAACATAGCTCCATGCATAACTTTATATTTTTTTATGTATTTGTCATAATAATATATTACCTTTTTACCTCTAATAAAGGAAATAAATTACCTTTAGTTATACTAATAAGATTATTATAGTCTAAATACAGCTATATTTAATACATTTATTTCAAATATTTGTAACAAAAATTTAAAAAGGTAGCCAAATATTACAAAGGGCTACCCTTTTACAATATAATTTTATTTTTCTTTATCTGGTGGAACTAGCGCTCGCACGTGGCGTGGCAGGACATCTACCACAAATGGTGTAGCAATACCTTCGTCCCCATCTATATTACAATACAGTGGTTCCTTTGTCCTGACTGAAACTTTGGTTGTATGAATTACTTCCACAGCTTCATCTTTGTCCAGTTTACCGGCAATCATATTGCCGGCAATGCGAATAAATGCTGGCAACGCTGCATTTTTAATAATGTATAAGTGCAAAAGTCCATCATCAGTCAAGGCTTCCGGCGCCAGTTTTTCAAATCCGCCAACTGAATTGGTCAAAGCCACCAACACTAGCTTCGCTTCCCCTTCAAAAGTTCCGTGATCGTGCTCGATCATAAAATATTCTTCTGTATCGTGTGTGATGGCTTTGAGTCCTTCGATGAAATAAGCAAAGGCACCGAGTTTTGTTTTTTGTTCAGGGGTCACTTCATAAGTCGATTCAGCAATTTGGCCGAGCGCTAGAATGTTCATGAAGTAATGTTCTCCCACCTTCGCAATATCAATCCACTTTTCAGAACCCGTCTTCAAAGCTTCAATCGCTTCTGGTGGATCAAGTGAGATATTGAGCGCACGCGCAAAATCATTCACGGTTCCCAAAGGAATGAGCGAAAACAACGGTTGGTGTTCTTGTTCCGCCAATCCGGAAATAGTTTCGTTGATTGTTCCATCGCCGCCCATCGCGACGACGAAATCGTATTCTTTTTCGCACGCTTCTGCCGCAAATTGTGTTGCATCTTCCGCTTTCGCGGTTTCCCGAGTGTCGACGCTGTACCCCATTTCTTCAAGTGTTTGTTGCACTTGCTCCACATAATCTTTCGCCTTCTCTTTGCCAGAAGAAGGATTGACGATAAACATCGCTTTTTTCATATAGTTACCTCCGGTGCTATAATGTGAATATATCTTTCTTTACCCTAATCTCATCCTTTCTTAATCCCCCTCTTTTTTATTTTCTGAGCGAGGCATCAGCAAGCATCCAAGTTTTTAAACATGTTAATTCCCAGTAACGTATTGAAGCGTTTTTTACTTTGTGAAAGTGAGTGAAACAAGTGCGGATTTTTATCTATATCATTATCTTCTTTGCATTTTTCGACTTATTTGCTCAGTTGCCTATTATAAGTCCGCTGGCCATTTCCCTTGGCGCTACACCATTCTTAGCTGGTCTTGCTGTCGGCATGTATTCGCTGTCGAATATCTTCGGTAATATCGCCTCTGGTATTTTGTCGGATCGCAAAGGTCCCTTTGCCGTTTTAATCGTCGGCTTAAGCGCAACCGGAGCTGTTCTTTTTTCCTATAGCTTTGCCAGTGAACCGTATAGCCTTCTGTTCGTCCGCTTTATACATGGTCTTGGTGCGGGATTAACTGTTCCTGCCGCTTTCACTTACCTGGCTAATAAGACTTCACAAAACAAACGAGGCAAAGGCGCAGCTGTGTCTGGCGCATTTGTTGGGTTAGCAGCCATTATTGGACCGGCGTATGGAGCTATTTTGGCCAGCCGCACAAGCGTTGCTGAAACAATGGCAACGACTGGCATCATGCTATCCGCGCTTGCCATTTTCTCATTTTTACTATTGAATCGTAAAACCATCCAAAAAGAACCGATTGATAAAGAACGTTTACCCTTTTTAGACATCTTACACAATCGCGGATTAATGCAATCGTTTGCCGGCGCTTTTTTCCTGATGTTTTCCCAAGGCATTCTTGCTTATATGCTGCCATTGAAAATAGCAGACCTTGAACTCCCATCCGAGTTAAGTGGTTTATTGCTCAGCGTATTCGGCATTGCGGCCATTCTCGTGTTTCTGTTGCCGGTCAATCGGATTTTCGACGCTGCAAAACCTCTCTATACATTAGTTGCTGGTTTCGCATTCATGGGGATTTCCTTGTTTTTGCTCAGCGCGAACGGGGCAGTTCCTGTACTCTACGGCATCATGTGCATCTACGGAATCGGCTTTGCGTTGTTATTTCCATCCATCAATTCGTTGTTGATCGACTCCACCAAACAAGCGTCGCGCGGCAAAGCTTACGGTCTTTTTTATGCGTTCTTTTCGCTCGGCGTGGTGAGTGGGTCCAGTTTCACCGGCGTTCTTGCGTTGCAAGCTGATGAAGGTTTTATCCTTAGCGGCACGGTACTGCTTGCCGCCGCTTTAGCCAATGCATTATTAAGTAAAAATAATAAGCGCGCTCTCCAATAACATCAATACTTGAAACTCGTATTTTTGACACAAAAAAAGGAAGGATGGTCTCAAAACCATCCTTCCTTTTATAAATTCTCTGTGTTGATTCTGTTCTCAGGCGCAATTGTTTCCGTGTTTTCCGATTTTTCTTCGCTAGTGTCATTTGCAGACAGCTTAAAATCATCGTCTTCTTCATTTCGATGCCTATGTTTGTCGTCTTCATCGTTTCGGTGCTTGTCTTCATTGTAATACTGCGCTCCGCTTAATCCGCCTTCGCTGACCATTTTTTCCTCGCGAAGTTCAGTGGTATCTTCTTTTTCTTCTTCAGGCTCTTCATTGTTGTTTTCTAAGTTTTGAGATTCCATATACGAATTCACCTTAGTCTTTGCATTATTAAAAGCCTCTGTGGCTTTTTGCCGATTTTCCGGTTTTTTGAAATATGCATAAGCTCCTGCAGCTAACCCTGCCCATAACAAGCCTCTGCCGTTACTTTTTCTTTTCGCCATGTTCCCCACTCCTTTTGAAATTCAATGTCATTTAATATATATACCCTTTATTCAGAAAAATAGTCTTTTCGGATTGTCTATATTGCTAAATTTTATTTTTAGACAATTTCATATCGACATGAGGAATGCCGTCTTCATCGTATTCTTCCGAAATCGGCACAAACCCGAACGATTGGTAAAATTCCTTTAAGTACACTTGTCCTTGAAGCTGGATTTCATCGGCATCCCACTCTGTCCAAATATAATCGATGGATTTTTCCATCAGCTTTTTTGCCAACCCTCTGCTCCTGGCTTCCGAATGGACAATAACGCGTCCAATGGATGGGATATCGTATTTTACGCCCCCTGGTACAAGTCTGGCATAAGCCAATGTTCGATCATTTTCAGTGTATGCCAAATGAATCGATTCTTGATCTAGGCCATCCAACTCATGATACGGGCACTCTTGCTCGACTATGAATACATCGACCCGTAATTTTAAGAATTCATAGAGTTTTCTAGCAGTCAACTCATCAAAATGATAGGTATTCCAGTTCAAAACGCCTCGCCCCCCTTTTTTCTATTATTTCACAAAGGTGGCTATTCCGCGTTAATTTTGATATGATTACGAAAAGAATTTTGAGGTGATTACATGATTCGCACAGGTACGATTGAAGATATTGCTTCTGTCCAGGAAATCGCTTATGTCAGCTGGAATGACACTTATGAAGGCATCATCCCCTCCCTTGTCCAAAAAAGTTTTTTAGATAAATCTTATTCCACTCCAATGATGGAGATGCGTTTGGAAAAAACCATCGTTCTTCTCGCAATTCATGAAGATCAAGCGGTTGGTTTTGCCAATTTCACTAAACTAGATCAGGATGGCGATTCAGAGTTGATCGCACTTTACCTGAAACCTGAATACCAACGAAACGGATACGGCAAGAAATTGCTGGATAGCGGACTTTCCCGTTTGTTCAATGGCTCAGAACTTTCCGTTTACGTTGAAAGCGCGAATGAAAAAGCGCGTAATTTTTATGCAGCAAACGGTTTTGAGTTTGTGGAAGAATTCGAAGAACTTTTTGAAGGCCACCCACTCCAAACTGCAAAATACGTTTATGATTTGAAAGTAGGAGTTCCTGTTCTTTAATGGACGAATACGAATAAAAGGTGCAACGGAATTCCCGTTGCACCTTTTTCTATGCCCGCTTTATACATTCACATTATAACGGACGATACGGTGTATCATCGTCATCTTTTCTTAATCGATCGTCTGCGCGGTCTTTCAAATCATCGCGTTCGACAAAATCATCTCCTGTTGTACCGTGTTGCAGTTCTTCTTCACGCAGCCGCTCATCGCGAAGGCGCTGGTCCTCGTGGCGCAGTGAATCTTGGTCGCGTAAGCGATTGGCTTCACGGTGCAATTTTTCGTCTTCTTGCAGACTGTTGTTGTCATTGCGTCCTTTACGCACAAAGCACATGAGCGCTGCGACGTAGAATAGAATGGAGGTTAATGACAAGAGCCCTGCAAACAATCCGGCGACAATAAAGAACACACCTGCCATATTCGCGTTCCCTTTTTTTCCAAGTCTCCCCACTGCAAGTAATGCGAAAATCGTACTAACTACTAGAAGTCCGACAAGAACCCACATAATGACATCAAAACTGGTCAATAGACCATCCACTAGTCCTTGCACATCTCCCATATCAGACATGTCAGGGTCGGCCATAATCTGTTCTTCAATAAATTGGCGGAACTCCGGATCGTTCTCGACATTCCCTAAACTGAAGATCGAGAAAACGATAAGTGCGATTATTAACAAGTTGAAAACAATGCCGATGACTCCCAGAATTTTTTCGCCAGAACGGCTGATGTACTGATTATCATTCATATTGACTCACCTCTTTCGTAAATTTCCCCTTATATAGATAGAAAAGGAGTTTATCAGTTCACTTATTTAATTCCCTTAATAAAATTTATTAAAACCTGTTTAAAAGTTTCAGACCCGGGTATTTAATTAATATCAAACAATTGAAAGGTGATGAATAAAATGGAAAAAAAGTTAATTTTTAACCAAGCAGACTTTATGTACGGCGTAGGTGGCGCATCAATCTTAACAGCTATCGTCTTCTTGATGACAGGATTTTAATCGGAGGTTGAAGATGTTAAATTACATACGAAAAACATAGAAAAGCAATCCACTAAACAATATTAGAGGATTGCTTTTTGCGTGCTTATAATTTTAAGCTTTGACATCGTCGTACTCTGAATAGCGGTCGAAAGCATCTGCTGAATACGAACAAACCGGTTCAATCTTAAAGTTTTTCTCACGCGCGTATTGAGCAGCACGATCAAGCAACTTTTTAGCCAAGCCATGATGGCGCAGCTTTTCATCAACGAACGTATATTCAATGACCATTAGGTCTGACATTTCCGTCCACGTGATCTCACCGACATTTTTTCCCTCATCTACTAGATGAAATGCGAATTCATCGTGTCCTAATTCTTTTAATTTAAAATCCACTCAATCTTCTCCCCCTTGCATTTATCCATTTATCGTAAGCGGCCGTAACGAAGCCTCGATCTGTTCCCGCTTCGGCTCTAAAAATGGCGGCAACGCCAATTTCTCTCCCAATGTTTCTAACGGTTCGTCTGTCGCAAAACCTGGTTCGTCTGTCGATAATTCGAAGAGAATGCCGTTAGGTTCACGGAAATAAATCGCTTTAAAATAATAACGGTCCACTTCCCCCGATGTCACAAAGCCTTTAGACACAAGATACTCATTCCACTTGCTATAATCTTCATCTGTCTTTACACGGAACGCTACATGGTGGACACTGCCTCTTCCTGGACGTTCAGGAGGCAGATCCGTCCGTTCCTCTACATGTATTTCGCCAGCCGGTCCGCCTTCTCCTGTCGAAAATACCAAAATATCTTTCATCCCTTCCACTTTTGGCGGATACGAACCGATTTGCTTAAAGCCCAATACTTCTGTCAGAACATTGGTTGTCTTGTCTTTTTTTCGAACTGTCAACGTGACGGGTCCTAAGCCAACAATCGCAAAATCTTCTGGGATACCCGAACCGGTCCACGGAACGCCGTACGGAATGCCTGTGCCGTCGTCTGCCGTCAGCATCAGACGCGACCCTTCAAAGTCTTGAAACGTCAATGTGCGACGTCCGAAGGTGCTTTCGATTTCTGCATGCGGAACTTGGAATTGATCGAAACGTTCTTTCCAGTAGTGGAGAGCACCATCGCTTTTTACTCGCAGCGATGTGTTGCTGATGCTCGAGACTCCCGGGTACGTTCTGCCTGCCATCGGAATATCGAAATAAGTCATATCCGTTCCCGGCGTCCCCACCGCATCCCCATAAAACAAATGGTACGAAGACGACGAATCCTGATTGACGCTTTTTTTAACAAGTCGCATGCCTAAAATTCGGGTAAAGAAGTCGTGGTTTTTATCTGCATTTGCGGTGATTGCGGATACGTGATGAATGCCTTCTAATTTCATCAAAACCCCTCCATTTCTCTTGAATTCGAGATATTTAATTCATCTTATCAAATTCCTATTCAACCGGCAAGAATGCAAGCTTAAGATGAAATAGAAAAAAGGCAGCCTTGGAATTCTGTTGTCCAGAGTTCCAAAACTGCCTTCTATTTTAAATCAACTTACTAAATTGCGAATTCCATCAATCAATTTATTGAAGAAATTCTTCACACTTTGCCAAAAGCCATCGTCGTTAACGACTTCGCCAAGTTTATCTTCGATTGTTTTACTTAAATCTTCTAGTTGAGTAGACCATTTCGAGAAATCGATATCCAATTTGCGAATGCGGTCCATGAGATCCACCAATAATTGGCGGTCTTCCGGGCTTAACTCAATTTCCAGTTTTGACAATTGCTCTTCCACAATCTGCTCCACTTCTTCGCGGGATGCAGGATTCTTCTCAGCAATCTGTTTTTTGATCTCCGTCAGCAATTCACTGACTTTTTCATCACTCACGCCTTTGTCAGCAAGTTCTGTAGCAACTTCAAGCTCATCATTGGCCACATCCGTCCGTTCCGGGTCCAATTGCTCGCCGTTCACTTCATAAGCTTTGTAAATGCCCACTAGCGCAGAATGACCTGTCACCGCTTTTGGAGCAGCCACTTCTACAGTCGCATCTTCAATCCCCGCCGTCAGCATCGCGTTGGCGTACATTTCAGTGGTTACTTGCGTAATGTTATCCGGCGTCACAATTTGGATGACCAAGCCTTCGCCAGCTTCCTTACGGGTGATTTTAGCAGAGGAGTACATGCGCGCACGCGGGTCGCCGTCTTTGATGTACGTGATCAAGTCGTCCCCGGTCACTTCAATTTCTTCCACTTCGGCTTCTTCTGCTACGCTCAAGCTTTCTGCTACACTTTCTTTTTCAGCATCGGAAAGGTTGCCGCCATATACGACAATCGGCACCCCGAATTTTTCATTTATGCCTACGTTTGCGGAACCTGCTTGCGGCGCCAGCAAAGAAATGGCGAATATAATGGTAATGATCGATATTAATTTTTTCATGGTTTATTGCCCCTTTCTTCAAATTAATACGTTTTTAATTTGATAAAGTTGCATCAGCTTGTTAATTTGGTCCAACCTTCTTCTTGAATGATTCTGCGTTCTTTATACAAGCGGCCGATGGCACGTTTGAATGCAGCTTTGCTCAAACCGAACATCTCGAAAATTTCATCAGGTGAAGATTTATCGGTGAATGGCATTTTTCCACCAGACTCCTCCAAATAACGCAAAATCATTTCAGCATCATCTGATAAACGCTCTTGTTTGCGCGGCAGCAGCGAGCCGTTTAATGTGCGGTCTTCTTTGACGCCGATAATGCGCACGGTCTTCTCTTCACCGAGGCGCGGTTCTTCTTCGCGTTCTGTTTCATGGACGAAAACACGGTACATTTCCGGGACCGTCAACATGAATGAACCGATCGGCAACAACCGATATGGACGCGCTTTTAAGTCTTTATTAAAAACTTCTTCAGGTGCTGGCGTACTTAGTTCCAATACAGTTTCTTCTGTCGCCAAACGTCCGTATAGGTCGCCGTAGCGGTCCGTACGAAGCGTCATGAACAAATGATCTCCTTGTTTTGGCCACAATTCGTAAACTTGCGGAAGATCCGCAGGAAGCACATATACTTCACGCGTTGTCCCGATGTCGACGACGGCCCCTTCGCGCTCTGATACTTTCAACACTTTCGCCCACCCGTAGACACTCGGTAGTATATGTGGAATCATCGGTGTTGCGGCAATGCCGCCTTGACGGTTGCGGTATAAAAATACCTCAATTTCTTCCCCGACTTCTTGCCCTTCTTCGATTTCTGATGCATTCATGACGACTTCATCGCCAGAGCCATCCGATAATACCCATAGGGAACTTGAACGGTCCATAATTTTCAAAGTTGCTTTTAATCCTGGATGCAAACTCATTTTGCAGCCTCCTTCTATTTAACTTTCTTTTTGGTCGTTCTTCAGCTTTTCCATGTCTTTAACCAGTTCCGGATGTTGTTCCAAAGTTTGGACCAAGTCGGCGATTCGATCAATGGAATTCCAGCTTAAATGATGTTCAATACCTTCCACATCATCGTAAATCCGCTCTTCGTCCACACCGATCAACCGAAGGAACTGCTCCAGCAGATCGTGCCGTTTCAATAATCGTTTTCCGAGTTTTTGCCCTTTAGGCGTCAACACGAGCCCTCGGTAGCGTTCGTAGATCAAATAGCCGTCTTTATCCAATTTTTGCACCATTTTGGTGACAGACGAAGGCAACACCGAAAGCGCCTCAGCGATATCCGACACGCGTGCGTACCCTTTTTGTTCAATTAATGCATATATTATTTCAATATGGTCTTCCATACTTGGAGTAGGCAAAGTCAGTTCCTCCCTCACATAACTTCTTACAGTTTACTATACCGCAACGGCTGAAACAACTGAGCTCCTATCGAGTTTTAGCTGTTCTAATATTCTGGATGTTTATACTTTGAAACCCCGGGGTACATATTACTATCTTGATAGAAAGGTTAGGTGAAGATAACATGGCACGTATTCTTTGGATTGTTTTAGCAGTTATTATTGTAATTTGGTTAGTAGGATTTTTAATGGACGTTGCTGGTGGTTTAATCCATATTCTTCTCATTATTGCGGCTATCATTTTAGTCATCAATTTAATTTCTGGGAAAAAAGGGTTATAACAGCTTCACAAAATAGAAAAAGGCCGGAGACATTTGTCTCTGGCCTTTTTTTATTGCTTAATTTTCGAATAGACACATGTGTCACGCAAACGGTTTTTTGATATAGCGTCGTTGCGCAAAATGCCTTCCAATTCAAAATCGAGCCGTTCTGCTACAGCGCGGCTCCGGACATTTTCCGGGTCGCAGCGGATTTCTACCCGGTTTGCCTCAAGTTCTTCAAAAGCGAACCGAGTAATGCGGTCTACAGCCTCGGTTACGTAGCCTTTGCCTTCAAAGCGGTGATCGACCCAATAACCGATCTCAAACTTCCGCACTTCCCAATCGATGCGATGAAGACCTGTCGAACCGATAAATTCACCCGATTCTTTTAAAAAGAAATGCAGACGCAAATCTTTGCGCAGCTGGAAATTGGCAGCCGCTTCAACTAGCACTGCCTCCGTTTGAGCAAGTTCCGGCTGATTTTCCGCAAATGGCAGCCATGGACTAAGTGATTCCAGCGAATGCAAGACCGCTTCATAACATTGTTCGGCGTCTTCTCTTCTCGGAGCGCGGATTAACAACCTGTCCGATTCAAATTGATCCGGAAAATCGAGCAATATCGGATTGAATTTCGGTTTTTTTGGACCGACGAGAGCGTCGTCCCATTGAACAGGCGTGGTAATGCCAGCTTGCCAATCTTCACGCGTCAACCCGTAAGTCACGGCATCGTAATAGCGGTTTTCTTTCGGGGAAAACCACGCTTGGCGAATATGTGCTTCTTTTGCAAAACCCGTGCGTTCAAACGCTTTGCGCATGGCAAAATTATCATGCCGCGTATTGCCTTCGAGACGGATTTTCTTTTCTGGCAATGAAAAGACGAAATCAGCTACCAATTTCAATGCTTCCGGACCATAGCCTTTCCCTCGGTAAGGATCGGCTATACGCAAATCGAATAGCGGAATATCATCCTGTAAATCAAAAATTTTCACAAGCCCGACTTGTTCGGCTTCATCGTTCTCAATCCAGAATGTCCGAACTTGATCGGATTTATAGCCGCCGCCTTCGATTGTTTTCTCAATCAATGCGCGAACTGGATGTTCTTGCCCGTGAAACGGCCAAGAGTTCGTGGTCATGAATTCAATAAGCTGTTCTTGCTCTTCTATCGTCCATTCAGTCAATTTCAATGCGGTGTCCCCCAACGTGCTATTACTTCTGGACCTTTACGAGGCGCAGGGCATTCAAGATGACCAGCAATGTCGCGCCCATATCCGCGAATATAGCGATCCATAAAGTCAGCCATCCCGGAATAATCAGAAGCAAAGCGATAATTTTCAAACTCAATGCGAAAATGATGTTTTCTTTTATTATACGCAAAGTTTTTCGACTGAGTCGAATTGTATAAGGAAGTTTTTCCAAATCATCCGCCATTAACGCAATATCGGCAGTTTCTAATGCTGCATCGGTGCCTGCGCCACCCATTGCGATACCGATGGTTGAAGCTGCTAACGCCGGCGCATCATTAATGCCATCTCCAACCATCGCCACGCGGCCATATATACCCTGCAACTCTTTAACGACAGCTAATTTTTCTTCAGGCATCAATCCCGCACGGACGTCGGTGACGCCGATTTGTGCAGCGATTGCTTGCGCAGTCACTGGATGGTCCCCTGTCAGCATAATTGTTTCTTCGATGCCCATTTTCTTTAAAGCTAGAATGATTGCCGGGCTCTCTTGTCGAATGGCATCGGCCACTGCCACCGAACCGATCAATTGCATATCGGAGAAGACGGCTACCACTGATTTTCCGCTTTCTTGCAGTTTTTCGTAAGCCTGCGGAACAGTAAAGCCGAACTCTTTCGCCCAATTGAGGCTGCCCACATACACGGGCTGTCCGTTAACGGAAGCGGTAACCCCTTTGCCTGTTATCGATTTAAAAGCTGTGCTCGCGTACGTTTCTTGCACTTTTTTAGTGATGGCACGCGCTAGTGGATGCTGCGACATCGCTTCAACTGACGCTGCAATTTTCAATACATCGTCTTGATCGTAGCCATTCTCTGCATAGACATCTGTCACTTCTGGATATCCTTTTGTTAACGTGCCGGTCTTATCAAAAGCCACGGCTTTGATGCGGCCTGTTTCTTCTAAATGAATGCCCCCCTTGATCAATACGCCTTGGCGGGCTGCATTGCCTATGGCTGTGACAATTGCGACCGGCGTCGAAACAACGAGCGCACACGGACAGCCGACAACTAATACAGCGAGACCTTGATAAATCCATAATCGCCAATCACCGGTGATGAGTCCAGGAACCAATGCCACAAGAAACGCAATGACGATGACTGCCGGTGTATAGTATTTGGCGAATTGATCGACAAATTTTTGAGATGGCGCTTTTTCAGCTTGCGCTTCTTCGACGAGGTGGATGATTTTAGCGATGGTCGTGTCTTCCACACGTTTGGTTACCGTGATTTCCAACGCACCTTCTTCGTTCATCGTCCCTGCAAATACCTCATCCCCTGCCTCTTTAGCAGCCGGAATCGATTCGCCGGTTATTGCGGCTTGATTGACGGAACTCTCTCCACGAAGTACATCTCCGTCCATCGCGATTTTCTGGCCCGGTTTGACAATCATCACGTCACCGATGCGTATTTCTTCCGTATCCATCTCAATAAGCTCCCCGCCGCGTTGAATCAATGCGCGCGACGGCGCAAGATCCATCAATCCACGGATTGACTGCCGCGCTTTGTTCATTGAAAACGTCTCCAGCACTTCGCTAATCGCAAATAAGAAGACGACGACGGCGCCTTCACGCCATTCACCGATGATGACCGCACCGATGATTGCAATCGTCATCAGCGTTTTCATATCGAATTCGAATTTCAATAAATTGCGCAAGCCAGTTGCGAACATATTATAGCCGCCAACTAACATCGATCCTGCGAACAAGGCGATTGCTGCTGGAGCCGTTTCGGAAGCTTGGAATGAAACGGTAATCCCTATAATTAATAGAACAAGCGAAATAAACGTCTCAATCGTTTGGCGCCGCTTGTAGAACGGCACATGAACCACCTTTTCCCGCTCCGGATAAATGCGGATGTGGTCGAACGCACCCGCTTTTTCTAGATCTTCAATCGTAACGTTGCCGTCCACGGTCAGCTTTGATGCACCAAAATTCAATGTGACGTCTTTTGTTTCAGGCAAATTGCGGATGTTTTTTTCGAATTTCGCTGCACAGCTTGTGCAGGACAGGTTTTCAAGACGGTATGTCTTTTGCATCGTAAGCACCTTCTTTCGCATGTTCATGGGCAATCGTTACAAGTTGGTGGACATGATCGTCCGATAAAGAATAATACACTTGCTTACCTTTTTTCTGCGATTTCGCAAGTCCCCGCTCACGCAAATAACGTAAGTGATGCGACGCGGTTGCGTTTGAAGAGCCAATAACCGCAGCGATGTCGCAGACACACATTTCTTCTTCTATAGTTAGGGCAAAAGCGATATTCAAACGGGTTTCATCGGCCAATGCTTTAAAGAGATTGGCGACTTCTGATAAATCCTCCATGTGGTTTTGAACGTTTTCCACCACTTCCGGATGGACTTTCGTAACTTCACATATTTCTCTCACAGCATATCCCTCTTTTCATTCAAATTTCCATTTGATTGTTACCGACAGTATAAATCTTCATCTATCAATAGTCAAACGATGGTTTGAATGATGTTTTAATCGAATACCTGCTGTTAAACTGTGCGGAAAAGGATTATTGAGAGCTTTGTCGAATAGTTCATCAATATCCGGACTGGTGAGGGGGAATTGGGATGTATGAAAAAATTCTAGTCGCAGCAGATGGCTCAGACCATTCAATGCGCGCAGCACGAGAAGCCATAAAAATGGCGAAATCGAATACTGACGCCACCGTTACATTACTATATGTGATCGATTACGAAAAAGCGCGAAACGAAATTCTTCATGGCCAAAGCAGTGACGAAGTCCATTTCGAGCGACGCAAACATCTTGCACCACTCGAAGGGCTCTTCCGGGATGCCGGAGTTGCCTTTGAAATAAAAACACTGCATGGCACCCCAGGACCAACCATTGTGAAGCATGCCAATGATACAGGTTATGATGTGGTTGTCATCGGCAGCCGCGGTTTGAATGGCCTTCAGGAAATGGTGCTCGGCAGCGTCAGCCATAAAGTCGCAAAGCGCGTCCACGGACCCGTCATCATCGTGAAATGAAAACAAAAGAGCAGCCAGAAAATCACTGGCTGCTGTTTTGTGTGTTAAGAACAAGATGCAGTGAAATTACTAAACAAAGGAAGTTGAATTCGATTGCTGGCGGCACGCCGAAACGCTTGCTTACCTTGGCAATTATTAAACTATGTCATAAGCTCAAAAAAACCGTTCCAATGGCCGGAACGGTCTTTCCATTGTCTCTCTATTATTGCATCAAGTGATAAGCCGTACTGAACAATAAAATTCCGCTTACTAGCGTGATACCCAAATAAGACGCTGCTTCAAGCAGGCGATCTTCTTCAAAGTCTTTGACGGCGTCGAGCGCCATTGTAGAAAACGTGGTAAATGCCCCTAAGAATCCTGTTATCCAAAACACGGAGCTGCTGCCTGCACCAACCAATAAGCCAAGCGCAAATGAGCCTACGCTATTTACGAGCCACGTCGCAAGTTTTGGCTGTCTTGCTCCGTGCTCCGCTAATATATAAAATCCGTAACGGGCAAGCGCACCGAAAAATCCCCCAATTGCGATGCCGATCATACGCCCGCCCCCTGTCTGCCGATTTTCAGGCCGATTGCCGCTGCTATTACAGAAAACACCGTCATCACAAGCGCTAGCAACAGCCCACTCGTGAAAGTGCGATCAAGCAGCCGAAACCATTCAGCTGAAAACGCAGAGAACGTGGTAAACGAGCCGAGAAAGCCCGTTGACACAAACAATCGAAATGGGGCGGACTTTTCACGGAAGCGGCCAGCGACAAAACCGATCAATAGGCTGCCCAGCAAATTGACTGTCCACAAGCCTGCAAACGACCCGACTCCTTCGTAAATAATGGCCCGAACAAGCGAACCCGCCATTCCGCCAAATCCGACCGCTAATAAATTCTTCAAACGAACCAACCTCATATCTTTTTCTATCAGTATAACTTATCCAAGAGGCAAGCTTAAGACAGAATCTCAAACGTCTTTTAAAACGCCGGTTTTGCATTTCCAACAAAACTCTCACCCAACAAAAAAAGCCCGCAAACGGCGGACTTATTGATTGATATCTTCTTCACCAAGCACCATTTTCACTTTCGGCACTTGCTTTTTTTCGGTCAAGACATACAAGACGTCGCCGACTTTCAATTTTGTGGTGCCGGTCGGCATAACCAATTTCCCTGATCGGATGATGGCGCTGATCAAGGTTTGCTTCGGCAAGCCGATTGTTTGTACAAGCTGTCCTGCAAATGGCGACTTTGCTGTCAATTCAACTTCCAGCATTTCCGCGTTCGCCTTATCCATCGAAATCAATTCCAACGAGTGGATGCGCTTCGGCTGCGGTCGGCCATTCAATGATAATTTGGTGGCCATGAAAGGAATTGTCGATCCTTGGATCAATGCCGAGGTCAACACGATAAAGAATACGATGTTAAAGAATAGGTAGCTGTTTTGAACCCCCGCGATCATCGGGAAAGTCGCGAGTACGATCGGCACCGCACCACGCAGTCCTGCCCACGACAAGAAGAACTTCTCTTTCAAGGAATAATCGAAGAACGCCGTCGAAGCGAAAACCGCAATAGGACGCGCAATCAAAATCAGGACGAATGACAAGACCAACCCTTTCCACATCAAGTCCCAATCCAGGAGTTGACTCGGGAATACAAGCAAGCCCAAAAGCACGAACATGACGATTTGCATCAGCCAGGCAACCCCTTCATGGAAGCTGATGATCGAGTAGCTTTGCGTCAATTGACGGGTGCCAAGGACCAATGCCGCTAAATACACGGCCAGCAAACCGCTGCCATGCATCAACGCTGTCACGCTATAGATGAAGATGGCAAAGCCAGCGGAGAGCACCGCATATAATCCAGAAGCGTCCAATCGAATGCGGTTTAACGTCCAAGAAGCTAAATAGCCTAATAACACACCCAGCACCGCACCCAAGCCCATTTCTAACACGAAACTGCCAATCATCGAAGCAATGGAAGCATCCGGCAGCATGATCAATTGGATAAATGCAATTGTGAGAAACATCGCCATCGGGTCGTTGGTGCCCGATTCGGCTTCGAGGGTAGAAGAAATCTTGGAATTGACGTTTTGCCCGGCTAATACGGAAAAGACGGCAGCGGCATCTGTAGAGCCAACAATCGAGCCGAGCAAGAAGGCTTCAAGCCAAGTAATATCGAGGATAGAATGTGCGGTAGCTGCCACTATCATAGTAGTGATGAGGACACCGATCGTTGCTAAGGAAAGCGAGCCGCCCATGACCGGACGGATATGCTGCCATTTCGCCTGAAGACCACCTTCAAATAGGATGAAGATCAATGCAACAATCCCGACCAATTGCGCGATCTCTGCATTTGAAAAATAAATAAGGCCAGTGACGTCACTGCCCAGGAACATGCCGATAATCATAAAGAGGACTAGGGAAGGCACACCGGCGCGCGAAGACACTTTCGTCATCAGCACTCCTGCCAGCAGGAAAATACCGCCCATCAATATTAATCCGTTAGTCGAAAAATCGATCATAGGAAACCTCCTTTTTCTTTTCATACTAGTCTCATTATACCATAATTATCGGACATTAAAAAAAGCGAAGCCCCCTAAGAGAGCCCCGCAAATCGGTTAAACCATGTCTTCGCCGACGATTTTCACTTCTAATTCTAAATCGATGCCGAATTTTTCGCGCACCGCCGATTTCACCATTTCAATTGTCTGGATATAATCATTTGCTGTTGCATTGTTTTTGTTGACGATGAATCCAGCGTGCTTGGTTGACACTTCTGCTCCGCCAAACCCACGGCCTTGCAGTCCGCTTTCCTGGATTAGCTTGCCAGCAAAATTGCCCGGCGGACGTTTGAAAACGCTGCCTGCCGATGGGAATTCCAAAGGCTGCTTCGACTCGCGCTGAAACGTCAAATCGACCATTTTCGCATCGATCACCGATTGATTGCCAAATTCCAAATCGAATTCAGCTGACAGTACATAATAACCTTTTTTGGTGATTATGCTTTTTCTATAGCCCAATTCCAATTCTTCTTTCGACAACACCAGTTTGTCCCCTTCGGGAGTCAGGACCGTTGCTTGGCGAATGATGTCTTTGATCTCTCCGCCGTATGCTCCTGCATTCATCGCCATTGCTCCGCCGATCGACCCCGGAATTCCACAGGCGAATTCAAAACCGGTCAACCGGTTTGTCGCTGCTGCTTTTGATACTTCCTTAATATGAGCACCGCCTTGTGCGTAAACCGTTGTGCTTGTGATGCGGATCGCATGCAAACTTTTCAGGTTCAGCACGATGCCGCGCACGCCGCCATCACGGACGACCATATTCGAGCCATTGCCAAGAAGCAACATCGGAATATTGTTCTCATAGGCATATTTAACAGTGTATGCTGTTTCATCTTCAGTTGTTGGTGTTACAAATATATCAGCTGGGCCACCCATCCTTGTTAAGGTATGGAGGTGAAGCGGCTCATCCATTTTCACATGATCATCAGCCAAAAATCGGCGAAGATCCGTTAACCATTTCTCTTTCGTCATCCCAAGCAAATCCCTTCTAAACTTTTCGCTTTTAATAGTATCTAATTTTCTTGTCATTTTGACAAGTGATTACGCTATCTTCCGTACTAAAGACCGATAAAATAATATCTCGAATTAAAGAGTTTTTAATTAAAGACTATTGACATCGAGATATTAAGGGGTTATAGTGAGAACAAATACAACATCTCTAGGAGGAATAAACATGAAAAAATGGACAATAGACGCAGCGCATTCAGAAATCGGCTTTTCAGTTAAACACATGATGATTTCCAAAGTAAAAGGCTCTTTTACAGCGTTCGACGCAGACATTGAAGCAAACGAAGAAGATTTGACTGGCGCTTTAATCGATTTTAAAATCGATATCAATAGCATCAATACAAATAACGAAGATCGCGACAATCACTTGCGTTCAGCGGATTTCTTCGACGCTGAAAACCACCCGAACATCCTGTTTACAGCAAACAACATTGTAAAGAAAAATGACGAATACGAACTGACTGGCGATCTTACAATTAAAGGCATTACCCGCCCAACCACATTTGAAGTAGAATACGGCGGTAAAGGCACCAACCCGTGGGGCGTTGAAGTTGTTGCATTTAATGCTGTCAGCAAAATCAACCGCAAGGATTTCGGCTTAACATGGAACCAAGCCTTAGAAACTGGCGGCGTCCTAGTTGGGGAAGACATTAAACTTTCGTTGGACGTACAGGCGAATCCCGCTTAAATTAAGAAGGTTTCACCGAAAAAGCAGTGCGGAGATTTTTCCGCACTGCTTTTTTTATATGGAGCCGGAGTCTTCAATTTTTTTCAATGGTTTCACTGCTGGGCCATCAAGCACTTCTCCGTTATATTTATATCCTACACAGAGCTTAATTGGATTGACATCCTCCAAAGCATCCAAAAGAGTAATCCCAATCATATCAAAATTATTGAGCATAGCGGCATATTTCAGGTTGAATAGGTCAATCCACCCGACCCGTCGGGGTCTCCCAGTGGTGGTGCCGTATTCATGTCCCTGCTC
>JBFEIJ010000043.1:0-22853 GCA_041553775.1 Planococcus sp. (in: firmicutes) | reverse complement strand
TTGAAGTGCAGTTATGCCTTTTGCCGTTCCTGCAACTTTAAAGTCCATGTCTCCAAGGTGATCTTCCATTCCTTGAATATCAGATAACACTGTATAGTTTTCGCCTTTTTTCACAAGACCCATTGCGATACCCGCAACCGGTGCAGTGATTGGTACACCTGCATCCATCATTGCCAATGTAGAAGCGCAAATACTTGCTTGTGATGTAGAACCATTTGATTCCAATACTTCCGCTACAAGGCGGATTGTGTATGGGAAATCTTTTTCGCTTGGAAGGACCGCTTCAAGCGCGCGTTCTCCAAGTGCTCCGTGCCCGATTTCACGACGGCCAGGACCGCGCAAGAAACCAGTTTCTCCTACAGAGAACAACGGGAAATTATAATGGTGCATGAAACGTTTAGACTCTTCGATGCCAAGGCCGTCGATGATTTGAACATCGCCAAGTGCTCCAAGCGTACAAATGCTCATTGCTTGAGTCTGTCCGCGAGTAAACAAACCTGAACCGTGTGTGCGGTTCAATACGCCGATCTCTGAAGATAGTGCACGGATTTCAGAAGGTGTACGGCCATCCGGACGTACTTTTTCATCTGTGATCAAGCGACGTACTTCATCTTTAACCATTTTGTCTAAAATTTGGCCAGCTTGTTTTTTCACTGCATCGTCAGAATCTGCGTACGTTTCCATTACACGTTCTTTAACTGCAGCAATCGCTTCGTTGCGCTCTTGTTTTTCACTTACTTGTACAGCGGCATTCAAGTCAGCTTCAACAGCAGCTTTGATTTCCTCCATCAAGACAGCATCCAATTCATACAATTGAATCGCAGTTTTTTCTTTTGCGACTTCAGCAGCGATTTCTTCTTGGAAAGCGATCAATTTCTTGATTTCTTCGTGCCCGAACATAATCGCTTCTAAAATGATTTCTTCAGAAACTTCTTTCGCGCCAGCTTCTACCATGTTGATCGCATCTTTTGTTCCAGCAACAGTCAAGTTGATCGAACTTTGTTCCAACTGTTCGTTAGTCGGGTTAATGACAAATTTATCGTCAACTAATCCAACGATAACGCCTGCAATCGGTCCGTCAAATGGAATGTCTGAAATCATCAATGACAATGAAGAACCGAACATTGCAGCCATTTCTGACGGGCAATCTTGGTCAACAGACATTACCATTGAGATCACTTGCACTTCGTTACGGAAACCGTCTGGGAATAACGGACGAATCGGACGGTCAATCAAACGGCTGATAAGCGTCGCTTTTTCAGAAGGACGCCCTTCGCGTTTGATGAAACCACCAGGGATTTTACCGACAGCGTAAAGACGCTCTTCATAATTGACTGTAAGTGGGAAGAAATCCAAATTTTTCGGTGTTTTTGAAGCAGTAGCTGTAGACAATACTGCTGTATCGCCGTAACGGATTAACGCTGCTCCGTTTGCTTGTTTTGCTAATTGACCGACTTCGACCTGCAATGTGCGGCCAGCCCAATCGAATGTATAGACTTTTTTAGTTTGCTCCATAATCGAGCTCCTCTCTCTTACAATGTTTCATCCTAATTTCGGCCCTTAAAAGGGTCCACCTAAGCGAAATTCCACTTTTATGTATCTTCTAGTAGTGTATCAAAAAAGCATTCATCATGCGATTGAATGTTGAATTTTTTACGCATAAAGAAAAAGCGGGACGAATCCCGCTTTTTTCTGGTTGTTATTATCGGCGTAAGCCAAGTTTCGCGATCAAGTCACGGTAACGTTGTACATCGTTCTCGCGCAAGTATTTAAGCAAGTTACGACGGCGTCCTACCATTTTGAAAAGGCCACGACGTGAGTGGTGATCTTTCTTGTGAGTACGCAAGTGTTCGTTCAAGTTGTTGATGTCTTCTGTAAGAATGGCGATTTGAATAACTGCAGATCCAGTATCTGTATCGTGCACTTTGTATTCATTGATCAATTCATTTTTACGCTCTTGAGTGATTGCCATACTGTTCCACCTCCTAATTTCTAATATCCCCTATTACTGAGCAAACGTTGGTGATTCGATTGCCAAGCAACGGTTCGTACTGTTTCAGTACTCATAAATCATAGCATAAGCCCTATTCAAAATCAACAGTGCCAATCAATGCTGCGTGTTAAAAAATTCAATCGCGGTTTCTTTGTCGAGCTGAATCTGTTTTTTCAGTTCATCGATGCCCGAAAACTTCTGTTCATCGCGAATGCGCATGCACCAGTCGACAAGGACCATCTCTCCGTAAATGTTCTTATCAAAATCCAGGATGTGGACTTCAACGCTAAGGCTCTTCTCATCCGGCTTGTTGAATGTCGGCTTGTAACCGACGTTGCAGACGCCATCGTAAACGGTTCCTTGCACCCAAATCCGAACAGCATATACGCCTCGCCCCGGAACAAAGGTGCCGATTTCTTGTTCAACGTTTGCGGTTGGGAAGCCAATCGTCCGGCCGCGTTTATCGCCATTGACAACTGTACCCGATATGCGAAATGGCCGTCCGAGAAGCCTGCGTACTTCCCCGACTTTCCCTTCTTTCAACAAACTTCGGATTCTTGTCGAACTGATTTTCTCTTCGCTGTCTGCTTGCTTTTGAATAATGGTAACACCAAACGCGCCTTGCGCCATTTCCTGCATTTTCAGCATATCGCCTTGCCCTTTGCAGCCGAATGAATAGTCGAATCCAGCCGTGACATGCACCACACCAAGATCTTTGATGAAGTGTTGAACAAATTGCTCAGGCGTCAACTGCGCAAAATCAGAAGTGAAACGGACGATAAAACAAACATCGACGCCCATTTCACTAAGAATCTCCATTTTTTCTTGCATAGGCGTGATATAAAAAACTTCTTCTTTTCTCCCGCCTAACACAAGTGAAGGATGAGGATCGAACGTCATGACAGCGGATTTGGCATTCAGCTCATCAGCAAGCCGAATCGCTTCTCCGATCACTTTTTGATGCCCTTTATGTACGCCGTCAAAAAAACCGAGCGCTAGCGAAAGCGGCCCGAGATTGTCGGCGGGTTGAACATGATTTGGGTAACTTAAATGAATTATTTGCATTTTACACCTCGTCGATTTCGGGAAATCCGAACATTTTTTCAGGCTTCATCTTGTCCGTTTTTTCGGGATGGCGTTTATAAAGCGCAACCGGTTCACCTTTAACTGTGAACACAAGAAACTCATGTTCCGTTAATAACGGGTGACGATCGAGCACTTGTCCGTTTTTGATGCCGAACAGCAAACTAGCCTCAACCTCAGTTTCAGGAAATTCACCTAAGCCATAGCTCAACGGTTTCAAAATTGTGCCGATAGCTCCATTTTGAGCAATCTCGGCCACTTCAGCAAGCGTAAAGCAATCTTCCGCTTTGAATTTACCCGATTCGGTGCGTCTCAGATTCGACATGTGAGCTGGATACCCAAGTGCTTCGCCAATTTGAACCGCCAATGTACGAATGTAGGTCCCTTTGCCGCAGCGTATGAATATGGAGAATGTTAAATTCTTGCCACTCCATTGCTGAGCGTCATCCAATAACTCGATCGAATCGATGCGGACTTTCCGCTCCGGGCGTTCGACAGGAATTCCTTGGCGCGCATACTCGTACAGTTTTTTGCCATTCACTTTAACTGCTGAATACATCGGGGGAATTTGTGTAATTTCACCCGTCAAGTTCTGCAGCACTTCTAATAGCTGCTCACGTGTTACCTCTTTATCGCTATCGTCTGCATCTACTACCGCACCACTGGCATCTTCAGTCTCGGTCGAATAACCGATCGTCACTTCCGCTTCGTACGCTTTGCCTTGATCTGTAATGTACTCCGCCACTTTCGTCGCTCGTCCGATACAAATCGGCAAAACACCATCCACATCCGGATCCAACGTACCTGTGTGTCCGACTTTTTTGGTTTTGAGAATCTTCCTTAATTTGAATACACAATCATGAGAAGTCATGCCCTTTTCTTTCCATAACGGTAGAACCCCGTTCAATTCCATTTTACTTCAGCTCCCAGCCATTTTTTTGACGCCTATACGGCGGCGGTTGCATCGTTTACAAAAAAAGCCTGCTGATCTAAGAAAAATTAGACAGCAGGCTGTAGATCGATCATTGTTCTTCTTTTGGTTCTTTGATATCACGTAATAGTGAATCAATTCGGTTCCCATAAGCTACAGAGGTATCGAATTCAAACGACAATTCCGGTGTTTTTCGCAACCGGATCCGCTGTCCTATTTCAGAACGGATAAACCCTTTAGATTTTGACAAGCCGAGCAAAGTTTGTTCTTTCACTTTGTCATCACCAAGCACACTGATATAAACAGTCGCTTGTTGAAGATCGCCTGTAACTTCTACATCCGTCACGGTTACAAAACCGATGCGCGGATCTTTCAATTTACGGCCGATAATGTCACTAAGCTCTTTTTTCATTTGCTCGCCTACACGATTAGAACGCATAGTCATTTTTACTTCACCTCGTTCTTACAAATATTCTTTTTGAATTTCAAGGCATTCCCAGGCTGGATTGCTTTCCAGAAAGTGCAGGACGCGCTCTATTTCTTTGGCCGCGACATCTTTCGATGAAGACACGGTCACAAAGGCCAGGCGCGTGCGCTGCCAAACGTTCTGGTGATCAATTTCCGCTCCGGAAACATTGAATTTCTGTCTAGCACGGGTCAGCATGCTTTTGACCACTGCCCGCTTTTCTTTTAAAGAGTGTGCGCTAGGAATGAAGAACTCACATTCCATGTAGAAAATCATTTGCGTGCGATTTCTTCCATGATATACGCTTCGATGATATCCATTTCTTTCACATCATTGAAGTTTTTAACCGTGATCCCACATTCGTAGCCTTTTGCCACTTCTTTTGCGTCGTCTTTAAAACGTTTCAACGTGTCGATTTCGCCTTCAAATACAACGATTCCTTCACGGATGACGCGAACGCCGCTGTCGCGTGTAATTTTACCTTCAGTTACATAGCTACCTGCAATCGTTCCGACTTTAGACACTTTGAATGTGCTGCGCACTTCAGCTTGTCCAATGATCTTCTCTTCAAATTCAGGGTCCAATAACCCTTTCATTGCAAATTCGATTTCTTCGATAACTTTATAAATGATGCGGTGCAAACGGATGTCTACGCCTTCAGCTTCTGCTGCACGTTTTGCATTGATGTCAGGGCGTACGTTAAAGCCGATAACAATTGCATTCGATGCTGCTGCAAGTGAAATATCCGATTCCGTAATTGCGCCAGCACCAGTGTGAATGATTTTAACGTTAACGCCTTCAACATCGATTTTCATCAATGAAGCCGCCATCGCCTCAACTGCACCTTGAACGTCAGCTTTGACGATCAAGTTCAATTCTTTCATTTCACCTTGTTTCAGCTGGTCGAATAAGTTGTCGAGTGTTACACGAGTTTTCTCAGAACGCTGAACTTGAAGCGCTGAAGTTGCACGTGTTTCGCCGACTTGACGAGCTGTTTTTTCATCTTCGAACACAACGAAACGATCTCCTGCTTGTGGTACATCGTTCAATCCTGTAATTTCAACAGGTGTCGACGGGCCAGCATCTTTAACGCGGCGTCCAAGGTCATTGACCATTGCACGAACACGGCCGTAAGTATTACCGACAACAATCGGGTCTCCAACGTTAAGTGTACCGTCTTGTACGAGCAAAGTTGCAACCGATCCACGGCCTTTATCAAGTTCTGCTTCAATAACTGTACCGATTGCACGACGTGCAGGATTTGCTTTCAATTCCCCGACTTCAGAAACGAGTAAAATCATTTCTAGAAGTGCGTCGATGCCATCGCCTTTAAGAGCTGAAATTGGAACGAAAATCGTTTCGCCGCCCCATGCTTCAGGCACAAGTCCATGCTCCGTCAATTCTTGCATCACACGATCTGGATTCGCGCTTGGCTTATCCATTTTGTTCACAGCGATGATGATTGGCACTTCTGC
Source organism: Planococcus sp. (in: firmicutes) (assembly GCA_041553775.1). GTDB lineage: Bacteria > Bacillota > Bacilli > Bacillales_A > Planococcaceae > Planococcus. The sequence continues at coordinate 16,905 of JBFEIJ010000043.1, read as the reverse complement.
CGCTTTCGCGTGGTTGATTGCTTCCACTGTTTGCGGCATAACGCCGTCATCTGCAGCTACAACGATGATTGCAAGATCGGTCACTTTTGCACCGCGCGCACGCATTGTTGTGAACGCTGCGTGTCCAGGTGTATCAAGGAACGTGATTTTTTTGCCATTCTCAACAACTTGGTATGCACCAATATGTTGTGTAATCCCGCCAGCTTCGCCTGCAGTCACTTTCGTGTTGCGGATCGAATCCAGAAGCGTTGTTTTACCATGATCGACGTGACCCATGATCGTAACAACCGGTGGACGTTCTTCTTGAAGATTTTCATCTTCAGGTTCGAAATAGATTTCAAGGTCGGATTTATCAACCAACACTTCTTCTTCTACTTCCACTTCATATTCAGCACAAATCAATTCGATTGCGTCTTTATCAAGCTCTTGGTTAATTGTTGCCATAACGCCAAGCATGAACAATTTTTTAATGATTTCAGAAGGCTCGCGCCCTAATTTTTTCGCTAATTCGCCAACAGTCAACGACTCGCTGAACGTAATTTTAGCCGGTAATTCTTTTTCTTTTTTCGGCATCGGCGGCAGTGGATTTACTGGCTGCTGCTGATTTTTTCCTTTACGGTTGCGGTTTTGTCCGCCGCGTCCTGGACCGCCGCCGCCTGGACGGTTATTGCGTTGTCCTGGTCCTGCTGTCGGTTTGGCCGCTTTTGGTGTAAAGTTAGAGCCTTTCGCTGGAGCCGCAGAGCGGTTCTGACCTTGTCCACCGCTTTGTGGACGTGATTGGCCTCCGCTTTGCGGGCGAGATTGCCCTTGCCCTTGTGGACGTGATTGTCCGCCGCTTTGCGGGCGTGACTGGCCTTGTCCTTGAGGACGAGATTGTCCACCGCTTTGCGGACGTGACTGACCGCCGCTTTGTGGGCGTGATTGACCTTGGTTCTGCGGACGGCTCTGTGGTTGTGGACGCTGTCCTTGTGCAGGTTTTTTGTAAATGCCGTCCAATTTCGTTACAGCATTGTCTTCCAATGTCGCCATGTGGTTGGCAACCTCAATATTCAGCTTAGACAACTGCTGAATGATCTCTTTACTAGGTTTATCTACTTTTTTAGCGTACTCGTGTACTCGAATTTTGGTCATCTGCTCACCCCCGGTTATTTTCATCAATCAAACTCTTAATCTTCTTCGCAAAGCCCGCATCAGTAATCGCTACTGTTACACGCTCTGTTTTGCCGATTGCATGTCCTAATTCGAAACGCGTTCCGAACACTTGAAGGTCGACATTATAAGAATTGCATTTATCATGCAATTTTTTACTTGTATTTTTTGAAGCGTCTTCAGACAAAATGACTAATTCCACTTTCCCTTTTCGCACTTCGTTTACTGTCATTTCTTCCCCGGTTATCGTCATGCGTGCGCGGGTAGCCAAGCCCAGTAATTGAAGAATTTTTTCTTTGTTCACTATTGCTTCAACTGCTCTCTTTGAACAACGCGAGTCAACTCGTCGTATATTTCGGCAGGAACTTTCGTTTCCAGCTGATTGTCCAATACTTTCTTTTTACGGGCAATTTCAATCGCCGATTCCGACTTTGAAACATATGCGCCGCGACCCGACTTCTTGCCGGTCAAATCGACGGATACTTCGCCTTCTTTGCTCCGGACAACGCGGATCATTTCTTTTTTAGGATGCATCTCGCCTGTAGCCACACACTTCCGTAAAGGAATCTTCTTTTGCAGAGCCAACGGACATCACCTTTTCCTGATTATTCTTCTTCACCGTAAAAATCGAAGTCTTCAAGATCTTCTTCATTGCTTTCAACTAATTCAATCGATGCGTTCTCATTCGGGTAAATACCCATTTCACGCGCATCTGTTTCACTCTTAATATCGATTTTCCATCCTGTCAGCTTCGCCGCAAGACGTGCGTTTTGACCGCGTTTTCCAATTGCCAATGACAATTGATAATCCGGTACAACAACAGTTGTGGATTTATCTTCTTCGTTGACTTGAACATCAAGCACTTTTGAAGGGCTCAATGCATTCGCCACGAAAATGACCGGTTCTTCAGACCATTCAACGATATCGATTTTTTCCCCGCTTAACTCGTTAACGATTGTCTGCACTCGAGCACCTTTTGCTCCGACGCATGAACCGACTGGATCGATGTCTTCACGATGTGCAACAACCGAAATTTTCGAGCGGTCTCCTGCTTCGCGTGCAATCGATTTGATTTCGACAATTCCTTCATAGATCTCAGGAACTTCGCTTTCAAACAATCTGCGCAACAAGCCCGGATGTGTACGTGATACGAAAACTTGTGGTCCGCGTGTTGTGCGCTCCACTTTCGTGATATACACTTTAATGCGGTCATGCGGCTGATAAGATTCGTTTGGCATCTGCTCTGTTTGCGGCAGCACTGCTTCCACTTTGCCTAGGCCGACGTATAGATTGCGCGCGTCCATGCGTTCTACAATACCGTTGACGATATCGTCAGCACGATCAACGAATTCTTCAAAGATCAAGCCGCGTTCTGCTTCACGCACACGCTGAGTTACCACTTGTTTTGCCGTTTGAGCAGCAATGCGCCCAAAATTACGCGGTGTTACTTCTTGTTCCACAATGTCGCCAAGCTCGTAAGCTGGGTTAACCGCTTTCGCGTCTTCAAGTGAAATGTGCAAGAACTCATCTTCCACTTCTTCCACGACATCTTTTCGTGAATAAACCAGCATAGTACCCGTATCCAAATTTAAGTCTACGCGCACGTTTTGTGCTTGGTTAAAATTGCGTTTGTATGCTGTAACCAAAGCAGCTTCAATCGCTTCAATCAACACATCTCGAGAAATCCCTTTTTGCTTTTCCAATACATCCAATGCATCTAATAACTCGTTACCCATTATTTTATCACTCCCACGTTCTTCAATCAGGTTTTACAGAGAAATCAATGGCTAAACGGATGACTGCAATCTTCTTCCGGTCAATAGCTACTGTTTTTCTGCGTGTTTTGATTTTAATTTCGATTTCCACTTCATCTTCCGTGTACGATTGCAAATAGCCTTCAAATTCTTTTGCGCCATCGATCGGCTCATACGTTTTGATATAGATGAGCTTGCCAATGGATTTTTCAAAATCCTTCTCTTTTTTCAACGGACGCTCAGCGCCTGGTGAAGAAACTTCAAGGAAATAATTCTGTTCAATAGGATCCAGCTTATCCAAAATTTCGCTAAGCTTTTCACTGACGATTGCACATTGTTCAATGTCAATTGGTGCAGTTGGATTGTCCACGTATACACGAAGGAACCAATTGCGTCCTTCTTTTACAAACTCCACATCGACGAGTTCAAGGTTCAACTCTTCGGTGATGGGCATTGCGATTTCTTCGATTTGTTCAGTTATTTTACTCATACATGCCTCCCGACAATTTTATGCCATAACAACAGAAAAGAGCGGGAGAACCCACTCTTTCGTGACAGAGCTATCAATAAATGTTACTACAATAATACCATAATGCCCGGTGCTGTGCAACTGGCTAGAACAGCGACAGTTGATTGGCATCCGGCATTCCTTCTAGGCAACCGTGATCGTCCATGTATTCGATGATCGTCTTCGACACACGGCCGCGCTGCTGAAGATCTTCCTTCGACAGGAACGATCCCAGTTGGCGTGCAGCGACGATTGATTTCGCCGCGTTGGTGCCAAGCCCAGGTATTGCGTTGAACGGCGGAATCAGGCTCGTGCCGTCAATGATGAACTCATCCGCAGACGATTTATACAAATCGACTTTCTGGAATGTAAACCCGCGTTCAACCATCTCAAGCGCCAATTCCATGACCGTCATTAAGTTCTTTTCTTTCGTAGAAGCTTCGAGACCTTTCGCATTGATTTCATCTACTTTGGCTCGGATCGACGAAGACCCTTTGGCCATTGCATTGACGTCGAAATCTTCCGCGCGCACTGTGAAATATGCTGCGTAATACAAAATCGGGAAATGCACTTTGAAATAAGCGATTCGAACAGCCATTAAAACATACGCTGCAGCGTGGGCTTTCGGGAACATGTACTTGATCTTTTTGCACGATTCAATGTACCAATTCGGAACGCCTTCTTTTTTCATCGCTTCTTCCATCTCTGGTGTTAAGCCTTTCCCTTTTCGCACAGATTCCATTATTTTAAACGCCAAAGAGGATTCAAGCCCTTGATAAATCAAATAAACCATAATATCATCTCGACAACCGATTACGTCTGACAGCTGACAAGTCCCGTTCTGGATCAATTCCTGAGCATTGCTCAACCACACATCAGTGCCGTGTGACAGACCAGAAATTTGAACCAACTCGGAAAATGTCGTCGGTTTCGTTTCTTCAAGCATTTGGCGCACAAAGCGCGTCCCGAATTCCGGGATGCCGTATGTGCCTGTTTTACAGCCAATTTGTTTCTCTGAAACGCCAAGCGAATCCACGCCGGAGAAAATTTTCATGACTTCCGGGTCATCCGTCGGAATCGTTTTCGGATCAATGCCGGACAAATCTTGCAGCATCCGGATAACCGTCGGATCATCGTGTCCTAGAATATCCAGTTTCAATAAGTTATCGTGAATGGAATGGAAATCAAAATGCGTTGTTTTCCATTCGGAATCTTGCGCATCGGCCGGGAATTGAATTGGCGAGAAATCGTAAATGTCCATGTAATCCGGTACCACGATAATTCCACCTGGATGCTGGCCCGTGCTTCGTTTAACGCCTGAACAGCCTTGTACGAGACGGTCAATTTCCGCTCCGCGAATCGTCATGTCGCGGTCATTGGCATAACCGCGAACATAGCCATACGCTGTTTTTTCAGCCACGGTGCCGATTGTCCCAGCACGGAATACATTGTCTTCCCCGAACAATTCCTTCGTGTAATTATGGGCTCTAGACTGGTAGTCGCCACTAAAGTTCAAATCGATATCGGGAACTTTATCGCCTTTAAAGCCTAGGAAGGTTTCAAAAGGAATGTCTTGTCCTTCTTTTTGGAAAGGTATACCGCAGTCTTCACAATCCTTATCAGGCAAATCAAATCCGGAGCCGACAGACCCGTCATCAAAGAACTCGGATTTTTTGCATTTGCGGCAAATATAATGCGGCGGCAGCGGATTCACTTCCGTTATCTCAGTCAAAGTCGCAACTAGCGACGAACCGACCGATCCACGCGACCCTACCAAATAGCCATCATCCAAAGACCTTTTAACCAATTTATGCGAAATCAAGTAAATGACCGCAAACCCGTGTCCAATGATGGACTTCAATTCTTTTTCAATGCGGGCTTCGACGATTTCCGGAAGAGTCGGTCCGTAAATTTGGTGGGCCATCGAATAACTCAATTCCCTGACTTCTTCGTCTGCCCCTTCAATTTTCGGTGTATACAACTCATCTTTAATCGGTTTGACGGTATCAATCATATCCGCAATTTTATTGGAATTTGCCACGACAAGTTCATAAGCAGTGTCTTCACCTAAAAATTCGAACGCATCAAGCATTTCATTCGTGGTGCGGAAATGGACCTTCGGCAATTTATGGCGATTCAGCGGATTCGCCCCGCCTTGCGAGCCGATTAACACTTGGCGGAAAATAGCGTCTGTTTCGTCCAAATAATGTACATTTCCTGTTGCCACTAATGGAATTTCCAATTTGCGGCTGACTTTCACTAATTTCCGAATGACATCTTCCAAATTCCACTCGTCACGGATCAATTCTCGTTCAATCAAATGGGAGTAGACTTCTTTTGGATGCACTTCAAGATAATCATAGAATTGTGCCGTCTGTTCAACTTCCTCCATCGATTTTTGCATCACTGCTTCAAAGACTTCACCTTTGTCACAGCCCGAGCCAACGAGCAAGCCTTTGCGATGACGTTGCAGCAATGATCGCGGAATACGCGGCACTCGGTAGAAATAATCAATATGTGACGCTGATACCAGTTTAAAGAGATTTTTCAATCCTTCATCGTTTTGCGCGAGCAGCGTACAATGCGTTGGGCGCGAACGTTTATAAGCGTCCCCACTGCCCACATAATCATTCAGCTGGTCGTGATACAAAATCCCTTTTTGATGAGCTTCTTTTAATAGATGTGTCAGTAAATAGGATGTAGCTTCGGTATCGTAAATTGCCCGGTGATGCTGGGTCAATTCGATGCCGAATTTTTTCGCTAGCGTATTTAACCGGTGATTTTTCAGCTCAGGATGAAGCATGCGCGCAAGTTCTAATGTATCGATCGTTGCGTGCTTTTTCTCAATGCCGTATTTTTTATAACAGACGTACAGGAAGCCCATATCAAATGCAGCGTTATGCGCTACCATAATGTGGTCGCCTGCCCATTCATGATACTTCCGGATGACTTCTTCTACTTCTGGCGCATTTTTCACCATATCATCTGTGATTCCCGTTAAATTGATCGTAGTTGCAGATAATTCGTGATGCGGGTTGGCAAAGCTTTCGAATTTGTCTATGATGTTGCCGCCTTTGATTTTGACAGCAGCAAGTTCGATAATGGTGTCGTAAACTGCAGAAAGCCCCGTCGTTTCCAAATCGAAGACGACAAATGTCTCTTCTTCAAGCAAAGCGTGACGCTCTTCATACGCAATCGGAACTCCGTCATCTACGAGGTTTGCTTCTAAGCCGAATATGGCTTTGATGCCATGCTTTTTACTAGCCGAATACGCATCAGGAAACGATTGCACACCGGCATGATCCGTAATGGCGATTGCCGGGTGACCCCATTTCGCTGCTTGCGCAACAAGTGATTCTACAGAAGAAACAGCATCCATTGCGCTCATAGGCGTATGAAGATGCAGTTCAGACCGTTTATCCGTTGCCGTGTCCAATCGACGCACCGGATTGATCTCGACCATATCTTGCGCCATCATGACCAAATCGCGGACGAATGTATCCGTTTGAATGGATCCGCGTGCTTTTAGCCACATGCCTTTTTGGACATTTGCCATAAGCTCCGCGTCTTCTTTGTCACGAGAGAACATCTTCACCAAAATGGAATCGGTGTAATCCGTGATTTTCACGGTCAACAACGAACGGCCGCTCCGTAGTTCGCGCACTTCCACGTCGAATACAAAGCCTTCAATCGTAATGCGGCGTTCTTCGTCGACAATCGATTTGATCTCTGCAATCGGTTCATCCGGCTTGATGTTGACACCCATTTGGAATGGACCGGATTGTCCGCCATTTTCTTTGCGCTCGGTATCGCGTTTTTTCATGTCCGCTACAGCTTTTTTAGCCATAGCTGCCTCTTCTGCTAAACGCTCTTGCATAAAGGCTTGATGAGCCGCTTGTGCATCATCATTATTTTCCGACAGGTGGAAATCCACCACTAGCCGCGAAAAACCGAATTGCTGATAAGCTGCTGCCAGTTTATCGCTGTATTTTGATTTCAACGCCATCATTTCATGCTCGCGATTGCATTTCACCATCAACTTCTGGCCGTTCCACTCCGGCGCTTGGTTTAGCAGCTGCTCTCTTAAAGGCGGCGCCATATCCGCGAATTCTTCGACAACGTAGCGCCAGTATTCCAAGACTAACCCTTCATCGGCAGTCGTCGTGCTGCATTCTATATCCAATTGCACAGAAGCAATAGTTGAAAAGTTTGCGTACAATCGTTCTTTTAACAATAAATATAATTTCAGGGGCAAGGTTTGTTTTACTTTGATCATAAAACGCCAAGTCCGCTCTTTTTTATGGACCGTCATCCGAGTCAGTTCAGCATCTTCGAAAAAAGGCATATGCACATCATCCGTTAAGCCGAGATGCTGAAGAAGCAGATTGAAACGCATCTTTGGATCTTGCTGATTTGTCATAACTATCCCCTTTGTAACAGAATTAATAAATCGAAAAAATAAAGGAAAGTACAAGATGTACTTTCCTTTATCATATCAGATTATCCGTTCATTTCTTAAAAAATTGCTGCAAATGATCGAGCAATTCTTCGCGTTTCCACTCGAATGTCTCACCGGTACGGCGATATTTCACTTCCAGAATTCCTTCAGAAGCTTTTTTGCCGACCGTGATGCGTACAGGTAATCCGATTAAATCTGCATCTGCAAATTTAACGCCTGCTCGCTCAACGCGATCATCAAGCAACACTTCATAACGGTACGATTTCAATAATTTATAAAGGTCTTCACCTAATTCACGCTGCACTTCATCCTTCATATTAACTGGAACAATATGAATTTCATAAGGTGCAATCACATCCGGCCAAGTAAAGCCGTTGTCGTCTTGGAATTGTTCAGCTACTGCAGCCATTACGCGTGAAACGCCAATTCCGTAGCATCCCATGATGTACGGCATCGCACGTCCTTGATCGTTCAAGAAAGTCCCTTTCATTGGTTCACTATACGTTGTGCCCAATTTAAAGATGTGACCGACTTCAATTCCCTTAGCAAATTTGATAACGCCTTGTCCGTCCGGCGAAGCGTCGCCTTCTTGGATAAAACGAAGATCTGCAAATGTATCAACCGAGAAATCCTTCTCTGGCGTTGCATTGATGTAATGGTAGCCAGCTTCGTTTGCACCCGTCACGCCATTCACTATCGATTTGACGCCGTGATCCGCATAGACGCGAATCGGTGATTTAAGTTTAACCGGACCTAATGAACCAATTTCACAGCCTAATTGCTCCATTACTTCTTCAGGCGTCGCCATCTCAACAACTTTCGCGCCTGTCGCGTGTTTCACTTTCACATCATTGATGTCGTGATCGCCGCGGCATAGCACGATGACGTAATCGTCATCCGTTTTAAACACTAAAGTCTTGATGCATTTTTCTGGAGAAACAGTTAAAAATTCAGCTACTTCCGCAATTGTCTTTTTATCTGGAGTCGCCACTTTCTCGATTTCTTTTTTCGCTTCGCTAGATACAGGATATTCAACATTCACTGCCGCCATTTCGATATTGGCTGCGTACCCTGACGTGTCAGAATATGCGATTGTGTCTTCACCAATATCAGACAGCACCATGAACTCATGGTTGTCTTTGCCGCCAATAGCGCCAGAATCTGCGATAACTGCACGGAAATTCAAGCCTAAGCGCGTAAAGATGTTCGTGTAAGCCTGCATCATATCGTTATACGTGTCATCCAAGCTTTCTGTCGTTGCATGGAATGAATAAGCATCTTTCATCAAAAACTCACGGCCGCGCAACAAACCGAAGCGAGGGCGTTTTTCATCCCGGAATTTCGACTGAATCTGGAATAAATTCAACGGTAATTTTTTATACGATTTGATTTCGTCGCGCAATAGGCTCGTTATGACTTCTTCGTGCGTAGCCCCTAATGCAAAAGCGCGGTTGTTGCGGTCAGTCAATCTCATAAGCTCGTCGCCATATGAATACCAACGGCCTGTTTCTTGCCATAATTCAGCTTGCTGCAAAGCAGGAAGGAAAACTTCCACACTATTTACAGCTTCCATTTCTTCACGAATAACGGTTTCCACTTTTTGCAGAACACGTTTGCCTAATGGCAAGAACGAATAGATTCCGCTTGTGTTCTGGCGGATGAAGCCTCCGCGTAATAATAATTGATGGGACTTAACATCCGCATCAGCTGGCGTTTCTCTTAATGTCGGGATAAAAGTAGCTGTTTGTTTCATTCCAAAATACACCTCAACTGACTAGTTAATTTTTGTTGCTTACCTAATAAGGTTAAGCTCTTGCATTAAAAGAAGAATTTCTGGATATCGTTCCACGTCACTACAAGCATGAGAAGCATCAAGAGCATGATACCGACAAAATGAACCATGCCTTCTTTTTGACGATCAACCGGCTTGCCGCGCAGCGCTTCGACGATAAAGAACATTAATCGACCGCCATCCAAAGCTGGTAATGGCAGCAGATTCATAATTCCTAAGTTGATACTAAGCATACCCGCCCAGCTCATCAACGTAAAGATGCCGTATTTTGCAACTTCTTCTGTTGTTTTATAAATGCCTACCGGGCCGGACAACGCATCAATCGTAAATTGACCGGTTACTAACATGCCCAACAAGCGGAAGATTTCTTTAAACCAGAACACGGTTTGTTCTGCACCGTATACAAATGAACCGAAGAAGTCTTTTTCAACCGGACTTTGATACAATACGCCGATCACGCCGACTTTTTCCTGAGATGCTTCTGAAACTTCAGGTGTAATCGTAAAGTCCAAAGTTTCGCCTCCGCGTTCCACTTCAAACGGCAACGCATTGCCAGCATTTTCTTGTACGATTGCCACTAATTCGTCCCATGTCGCAATCGAATTGCCGTCTATTTCAGTTACCAAGTCGCCGTTTTCCATTCCAGCTTCAGAAGCCGGGCTGTCTTCAGCAACTTCCGTAATCACCGGTTCAAATGTAGGCACACCTTGCATCATGCCCAACGCCGTGAAAATGAAGAATGCGAGGATAAAATTGAAAAGCGGTCCAGCCAAGATGGTCATAAATCGGTGACCGACGCTTTTCGAATCGAATTGGCGATCATATGGAGCCAAAATCGTTTCTTTGCCGTTTTCTTCGATAACCGCATCATGCGCTACTCCAACACGGACAACTTGCTCGTCTTCGTCATAGCCTTGGATGTAAAGTTCTCGTTCTAAATCTGCTTCTTCTACTTCCAGAAACAGTATTTCGGGATGCATCGTCTTTTGGTTCATAATGATTTTTGTAGCGAGCCCTTCTTTATTCAATAAAACGCCGATGCGATGCCCAGCTTGAATATGGATTGCATCCATTTCTTCGCCCGCCATTCGCACGTATCCACCAATGGGCAAAAGCCGCACTGTATAGAGCGTTTCGCCTTTTGTAATTCCTAAAATTTTAGGCCCCATCCCAATTGCAAATTCACGGACTAATATGCCCGCTCTTTTCGCAAACAAGAAATGTCCAAGTTCATGGAAAAATACTAATGCACCAAAAATTATTATAAACGCTAATACTGTTTCCATTTAAACCCATCCTTATTAACCATACTCGGTTTTGTCTTACGTTATTTTAGCATGTTTTTAACGGATTTTCTTGTTTGAGCGTCTACATGAAGAATCGTTTCAAGATCCGGATTTTGCACAAGTTCATGGTTGTGCATCGCACGTTCGATCAGCTCTTCGATATGCAGAAATTTGATTTCTTCCCCTAAGAACAGGGCAACCGCTTGTTCATTCGCGGCATTGAACACGGTCGTCATGGTGCCGCCGGCTCTACCTGCATCAAATGCTAGCTTGAGCGCATGGAAACGCTCGTAGTCCATGTCTTGAAAATGCAATTTGCCGATTTCAGCTAAATTAAGCCTTTTGGCATTCGGTCTTGGCAAACGATCCGGATACGTTAGTGCATATTGAATCGGCACTCTCATGTCAGGAGTTCCTAATTGCGCCATAACACTTGTATCTTGGAACTCAACCATCGAGTGGATAATGCTTTCCCGGTGCAATAAAACATCGATATCGTCGTAATCAAAGCCGAACAGCACATTCGCTTCAATCACTTCTAAGCCTTTATTGACCATCGTAGCGGAATCGATCGTTATTTTCGCACCCATCGACCAGTTTGGATGAGCGAGCGCTTCTTTAACGGTAACGTTTTCAAGATCGGCTCTTGTTAAATCGCGAAAACTACCGCCTGATGCTGTTAAGATCAAACGGCTTGCCTGTTCAAGCTTTTCCCCGTTCAATGCTTGAAACAGCGCGGAGTGTTCACTGTCTACCGGTAAAATTGCAGCACCGTATTGTTTGGCGCTTTCCATAACAAGATGTCCTGCAGTTACAAGCGTTTCTTTATTTGCAATTGCAATTGTACGGCCAAGTTTGATGGCTTCTAATGTCGGTTCTAGTCCCACACTGCCAATGACAGCGTTCACGAGAATATGTGCATCGTATGTAGCGGTCTCGATCAATCCTTTGCTTCCGGAAACGAATGCCACAGCTGGAAATTCTACTCTCAACGCTGACGCATCTTCTTCGCTTTGTACACAAACGATTTCCGGTTGGAATTCACGGACCAATTGTTTTGTTAACGTTATGTTTTTGCCTGCTGAAAATCCGGTTAACCGAAATTCAGCATGGTGTTCACGAATAATATCGGTGGTTTGCACGCCGATTGAGCCGGTCGCTCCCAGTAAAATGATGTTTTTGGTCATTCAGACGCTCCCTTTCCTAGATAAAGTGTAGAAAATGCAATAACGGCATTACAAAAAGAATGCTGTCAAAACGATCTAAAATACCGCCATGTCCAGGCAAGATATGTCCTGAATCTTTCACATTAAAATGCCTTTTCAGCGCAGATTCGACTAAATCGCCCATCTGTCCAAAAATAGAAGCCACGATCGTTACAATAATAATGAGCCAGATCGATTTTTCCAGATCCACAAAATAATTGAAGATCAAGGCTATTCCAATAGCCCATATAATTCCGCCAATAAATCCTTCAACGGTCTTATTGGGTGAAATTTCCGGCCATAATTTACGTTTCCCGATTTTTCGTCCTGTGAAATAAGCTCCTGAGTCAGTGAACCACACGACCAACAAAGCATATACGACGAAATCCAAACCTACTGCACGCGTTTCAATCATATAAAAGAAGCCGACGCCAATATAGAGCGTGCCCAGTATCGCAAATGCTGCGTCATCAAATGTAAAACTGTTTTTAACAACTACGGTATGAATCAATAATAAAATAACTGCCATAAATGCAAATTCGACTTTTACATAGCCGGTTGTTTCAAATATCCACTGTTCCCAAGCATCGGGCATCATAAATGCATACAATGCGAGCAACGAAATGACACCTGGTATACTAAGCAAACTTCTGCCTTTCATGTTCAATAATTCTTGGAGACCGATCGTTGCAAGTCCATATAACATAATGGTCAACGGCGTGTCTCCGTATACGACGAAGGGAATAAAGAGCGCTGCAGCAATTATTCCCGTTTTGATACGTTGTTTCAATTCACTTCTTCCCCTTTCAATCCTCCGAACCGGCGATTGCGTTTTTGGTAATTCTCAATCGCTTCAAGCAATGATTCTTCTCCAAAATCCGGCCACAAAGTATCGGTGAACCAAAATTCCGTATAAGCCAATTGCCAGAGCATGAAATTACTTAAACGGACTTCCCCGCTCGTGCGAATCAATAAATCAGGTTCTGGCATATCACACGACATCAATCCAGATGCAATATGATCTTCCGTAATATCCGCCACATCCAATGTCCCTGCAGCTACTTGGCTTGCAATATTTTTGACGGCATCCACAATTTCAGCACGGCTGCCATAGTTCAATGCAAAATTTAAGACAAGGCCGGTATTGTCTTTTGTCGCTTCTTTCGCTTTTCTAACAGCTTCAAATGTATGAGCCGGTAAATTATGATGGTATCCCATCATTTCAACCCGCACATTTTCTTCAATCAATTCCGGTAAAAAGACAGATAAGAACTCTTCTGGAAGGCGCATCAAAAAATCCACTTCCATTTTTGGCCTTTTCCAATTCTCAGTAGAGAAAGCATACAAGGTTAAATAACTGACGCCCAATTCGTTCGCCAGCTTCGTAATTTTTCTCACTGTTTTCATGCCCTCATGATGCCCTGCAACTCTTGGCAACGAGCGTTTTTTAGCCCAACGGCCATTTCCATCCATAATAATCGCGATGTGCTCAGGCACTTTTTGTGCTGCCACCTCATATAAACGCTCACCGTTTTCAATTACGGTTTCTGTATCAGCCATTCTTTTTAATAATTTATTGAACATAATTTAATCCTCCACCTATTACAAATCGGCATGTCTAATGCTTATCATATCAAAAAAATTAGCGTTGTGCGCTTTCTTTCGCGCCATTGCCATATTTTTGGCATGAAAAAAAGCGTCCTGTTAAACAGAACGCTTTTCCCCGAGGAAAGTTCGATTTACACTTCCATAATTTCTTTTTCTTTATCTTTTGCAACTTCATCGATTTTAACGATAGATGAATCCGTCAATTTTTGCACTTCATCTGAATAGCTGCGCAAATCGTCTTCAGTGATTTCACTTTTCTTTTCAAGCTTCTTCAATTCATCATTCGCATCACGACGCGTGTTGCGGATGCCGACTTTAGCTTCTTCAGCTTCTTTTTTCACTTGCTTCACAAGATCTTTGCGACGTTCTTCAGTCAACGCAGGAATTGCTAAGCGAATAACGATACCATCATTCGTCGGGCTGATTCCCAAGTCCGATTTCATAATCGCTTTCTCGATATCTCCAAGAACCGATTTATCATACGGCTGAATCACGATAAGACGCGCTTCTGGAACAGAAACACCGGCAACTTGGTTGATCGGTGTTGGTGCGCCGTAATAATCCACAGTCAATTTGTTTAAAATTGAAGGATTGGCACGCCCAGCACGGATTGACGCAAGTTCACGAGAAAAAGCTTGAATTGCATTGTCCATTTTTGTCTGTGTGTCTTTGATCACTGATTTTGGCATTATAATGTTCTCCTCACTACTGTTCCGATTTTTTCTCCGGTAACAGCTCGTTTTATATTTCCATTTTCCATAATTGAGAATACTACGAGTGGAATATCATTGTCCATGCATAGCGTGGAAGCCGTAGAATCCATCACTTGCAACCCTTGCTGGATTACATCGAAATATGAAAGTTCTTCGTACTTAACAGCAGTTGAATCAGTTTTTGGATCCGCTGAGTAAACGCCATCCACATTGTTTTTAGCCATTAAAATTACATCGGCTTCTATTTCCGCAGCGCGAAGTGCAGCTGTCGTATCTGTAGAGAAGTATGGATTACCTGTGCCTGCCGCAAAAATAACGACGCGTTTCTTTTCCAAATGGCGAATCGCTCTTCTGCGAATATAAGGTTCTGCAACTTGGCGCATTTCAATAGATGAAAGAACTCTGGTTTCAATTCCTTGCTTTTCCAGAGAATCTTGCAATGCTAGAGAATTCATAACTGTTGCAAGCATCCCCATATAATCGGCAGTTGCCCGATCCATGCCCATTTCAGAACCGATCTTGCCTCTCCAGATATTTCCGCCGCCTACAACTACAGCAACTTCTACACCCAGTTCAACAACTTCCTTCACTTGGCCAGCAACCGATTTGATGATTTCAGGAGATAATCCGAATCCTTTTTCTCCAGCCATCGCTTCTCCACTAAGTTTTAGTACAATGCGTTTATATTGTTGAACACTCATCGGTACCCTCCGTTACACTTTTATTGAAAAATAGGGAACACATGCAGTGTTCCCTAAGTTGTTCTTATGATAATAAAACTTATTTTTTGTTAACTTGGCTCATAACTTCATCAGCAAAGTTGTCTTCACGTTTTTCAATGCCTTCGCCGACTTCGTAACGGATGAATTCTTTTACTGTTCCGCCTGTAGAAGCTGCAAAATCACGTACTTTTTGGTCAGAGTTCTTAACAAACGACTGATCTAAAAGACAAACGTCTTCAAAGTATTTGCCAAGACGGCCTTCTACCATTTTAGCAACGATGTTTTCTGGCTTGCCTTCGTTAAGAGCTTGCTCAGTCAAGATTTTACGCTCGTGCTCTACTTCGTCAGCAGAAACTTCGTCGCGTGAAATGTATTTAGGATTTAATGCAGCAATGTGCATCGCGATGTCGCGAGCTGCTTCTGCGTCTGTAGAGTTTTCAAGAACTACTAGTACTGAAATACGGCCGCCCATGTGTAGGTATGGTCCGAAAGAGTCAGCATCCGTTTTTGTGCGGATTTCAAAGCGACGCAAAGTGATTTTTTCACCAATTTTAGCGATTGCATTTGAAATGTGATCAGCAACAGAAAGACCGTTCGACATTGTAGAAGAAGTCGCTTCTTCGATTGTAGCAGGTTTTGTATCGATCAAAAACTCGCCCAATTCTTTAACAAGTGTTTGGAAGCCTTCGTTTTTAGCAACGAAATCTGTTTCCGCGTTCACTTCGTAGATTACAGCTTCATTGCCTTTAACAAGGATGTTTGTAATCCCTTCAGCTGCAATGCGGTCTGCTTTTTTAGAAGCGCTTGAAAGACCTTTTTCACGCAAGAAATCGATTGCTGCTTCGATATCGCCATCTGTTTGAACTAATGCTTTTTTGCAATCCATCATACCTGCGCCTGTTTTTTCACGCAATTCTTTTACCATTTGTGCTGTAACTGCCATGATTGATTTCCTCCTTAAAATAAGTACATTTTCTCAAAAAAAGGTGATAAGTGGGTTTCGCCGCTTATCACCTGTACAACTTGTGAATTACTCAGCAGATTCAGCTTGAGTTTCTTCTTCTACTTCTGGTTTTGACTCAAGCAATGCGTCTGCCATTTTTCCAGTCAAAAGTTTTACTGCACGGATTGCGTCATCGTTTGCAGGGATTACGTAATCGATTTCATCCGGATCACAGTTAGTATCAACGATACCAACGATTGGAATGTTCAATTTCATTGCTTCTGCAACAGCGATGCGCTCTTTGCGCGGGTCAACTACGAACATTACGTCCGGTAGTGAACTCATATCACGGATTCCGCCAAGGAATTTAACAAGGCGTTCGTGTTGTTTCTTCAATTGTACTACTTCTTTTTTAGGAAGGACTTCAAAAGTTCCGTCTTCTTCCATGCGCTCGATTTGCTTCAAGCGGTTAACACGCTTCTGGATCGTACCGAAGTTTGTCAAAGTACCACCCAACCAACGTTGGTTGATGTAGTAGTTGCCAGAACGTTCAGCTTCTTCTTTGATAGCGTCTTGTGCTTGTTTTTTCGTTCCAACGAATAGTACTTTACCGCCTTCTTCGCCCACTTGTTTCATGAAGCTATAAGCTTCCTCCAATTTGCGGACTGTTTTTTGAAGATCGATAATGTAGATACCGTTACGCTCAACGAAAATATATTTCTTCATTTTCGGGTTCCAACGGCGAGTCTGGTGACCAAAGTGTACA
>JBFEIJ010000042.1:0-22887 GCA_041553775.1 Planococcus sp. (in: firmicutes) | reverse complement strand
TGCGGGGTCTTCAGCTTTCGCTGGTTCCACAGGAGTCTTCGTGGCCAGACCGCTTGGAGAATGTCGGCTTTCATCAAAGTGAGTTATCTACTTTCATTCTCTATTAACAAACACTTTACTTATTTTTTATCCCTACACTCTAGGATCCGAAACACCAAGTGGCGACTCCAGCGGAAAAACGGAGTGATGAGACCCCGCAGGAGCTTGCGACGAGGAGGCTCAGCGCTTCGTCCGCGGAAAGCGTCCGCTTGGTGTGAAGGATCCCATATAAATACAGAAATGTGTTTAACTATTCTTTTGATATCTTAAACTCCCAAAACACGTTCAGCCAGTCGCTGGCAGTTGTGGTAGTCGAAATAATCGATGTAACGGTTTGCTTGTGGATACCATTCGTTTACCGTGATGTTTTCTTCGACAATCTGTTTCAAGTATGTATAAACTTCGTCGATCGAATCGGCTTTATAGCCGTACAAATCTTTTTCCAAGTCCAAATAGCTGCCGCGCTTAGCGATATACTCGTCGCGGTCGAACATATTGAAAATGATGGGTTTGTTCAAATACAAGAAGTCCCATGAAACGCTCGAAATGTCCGTAATGAGCATATCGTTATGTTCAATCGCTTTTTCGATGGATTGATTTTTGGCGTCGAGAAATTCTATGCCGTTAAACGGAGCTTCTGACCCAGCGAAATGTTTTTCGAATTTCTTCATGAACGGATGCAAAGCGATTTGCATATGCAGTCCGTTTTGGCTGATCAAGTCGCGAATTCCTTGATGGCGAATCAACCCCATCGTATTTTGGAAATAAGCGCTTTCTAAAAATTCTTCTTCGCTTAAATCAAAAAGCCATTCGCGCCACGTCATCATCATGAGAATGTTCTTCGTGGCTTTAGCCGGCACTTGGTTTTCGTAGCGGTCAAATCGCGGAAAGCCGGTAACGATCAATTTTTCTTCTGGTATTTTCCACTCATTTAGCTTTAAGTTTTTCTCGTACTCGGATGCGCAATTGAAATAATCGGTCCGGCTTAACAGCGGCACATCTTCTTTTTGGATCAAGATTTTCTTGAAACCTTCAATGCCGTGACTGACGTGTGTGATGATTGTCTTTTTATTGAGGAAGAGGAATTTATCCGCTGATGGCACAATGTCGTAAAGCAGTGAATGCCCGTGAAACGTAAAGTCCGCTTGGAAAAACAAAAGATAATTGCGGAAGCTGCCAAGCGGCACGGCATTTGCGACTTTGCCATTAAGGGCATAAGTCGTCTTCGGGTCGTACATCCAATAAGCTTTTACTTTGTCTGCGTGATTATTGACTACGTAACGATGGAAAATAGCGGCATTGTCTTCGTATTTCTCGCCAAGATTCCCGCCGATCAACGCGATTTTTCTTTTTTCTTTTTGAATAGGCAATTTCGAGACTACATAGGCAGCAGCCACTTTTGCAAATACCTTTAAAGGATCCAGTCTCCCGTTTTCTTTTAACACGACACCCATCTAAAACCCTGCTTTCTATAAAACGTTATCCTTTAAGTTTTCCATATTCCTGTGTTTTTGTCTAACTGGGAGGTATAAATAAATCAATACATTTGAAATGGCATGTTTAATCTATATAATCATTCCAGTGAACTTAGCGAAGAATGATTGACTCCGAATACTTCTTCTACATCGATCAAAAAAGCGATGCCTTGTCCAGGCGAGTAAAGGTCGATTACGCTTTCGATGCGTTTAACCACATTATCAGCATAACTTTCGGGCACGAGCGTGAAGACAATGTCTTTCTCCGGGTCGATGGTAAAATTCATGAATTTCTGTTGTTCGTTGACGCCTGTGCCACGGCCTGTCAAAATAGTGCCGCCTTCTGCACCGACTTCAGCTGCAGCAGCCACCACTTTTTCTGCATCACCGCTATTGACGATCGTGACGATCAATTGGAATTGATCTTTTAAAGGTTTCATGGAACGTTCCTCCTTTTTCGGTTTCGTGTAATAGAGGCGATCCGATAAATGTGGCACGCCGATTAATTTATTTAAATGGATGGTAAAGCCGAGACCTTGGCCAGGATGGCCCAATTTCGCACAGCGAGAAACAGCTTCGGCAACCGGTTTTTCCAGTGAGCCATCTATTGCGATGAAAATGATGTCTTTTTCATGCGTCGCCGGCAATCCCATGAACGTCGGTTTTTCGTTGCGCCCGATGCCTTCTCCGTACAACACGGTCGCACCGTCCGCACCTGCTTTTTTCGCTTCTGCAATGGCGGCACGTGAATAACCGCGTTTGACGATTGCAACCATTAATCTATGATTCAGGTTCATCGTTTTCATCGCCGCCTTTCCTAGTGAAAATCAGTCCAACGATCAATACTGCAATGATGGGCGTTAATGCCACCAACGCAATCAATCCGAAGCCATCCGTCAATGGGTGGCGTCCTTCGATAACAGAAGCTGCCCCAACCGCCATCGCTGAGATAAAGGTGACAGTCATGGGACCTGTTGCAACTCCACCAGAGTCAAAAGCGATGGCAATAAAGGTTTTATTGGAAAAAAGGACAAGAATTAAAGCAATTATATATCCTGGAATGAGGAAGTACCAAAGCGGAATGCCGTAAAGAATGCGAAACATGGATAAAGCGACTGACATCCCAACGCCGGTGGATACCGTGTACAACATGATTTTTTCTGAAATATAACCGCCCGTCACTTTGTCGACTTCGCTGTTCATGATGCTAACTGCCGGCTCAGCGAATGTGGCGGCGAAACCGAGGACAAACCCGATTGGTATCAAAAGCCACGTATGCTCGTCAGAACCGAGCGCTTCGCCCATCATGTGGCCGACTGGAAAAAAGCCGATATGCACGCCTTGCAAAAAAAATGCCAAGCCGATAAAGGTAAGGGTAAATCCGAGAATGATTCGATAAATTCGCTGCTTATCCAGTTTGAGCATGATAAATTGGAATACGATAAAAAATAAGATTAACGGAATCAAGGCGTAGCTTACTTCAATGAGTATGTCTCCAAATCCTTCGAAAACATGCAAATTCACTGAAACAACACCCCCAACACCATAATGGCGAGAATCGGTCCTATAGATGCGAGGCCGATCAATCCGAATCCTTCACCGGCTGCGGAAGAGCCAGAACGCAGAACAGAAGCGACGCCTACGCCAAGAGCTAAGATGAACGGCACGGCCATAGGTCCAGTGGTAACGCCGCCAGCGTCGAAAGAAATGGCGATAAATTCATTCGGCACGAAAAACGATAAAGCGAAAACG
This sequence comes from Planococcus sp. (in: firmicutes), assembly GCA_041553775.1. Lineage (GTDB taxonomy): Bacteria > Bacillota > Bacilli > Bacillales_A > Planococcaceae > Planococcus. Next base: position 19,621 of record JBFEIJ010000042.1, on the reverse strand, counting down.
AGAACATAGCCGCCGATCAGCAGGAAGTGGATGGGGATGCTGAAGATGATGCGAATCATGGCTAGGGCAACGAATATTGCTAGGCCAAGTGCGACTGACAGAACCAACATGCCAGCACTGATCTCGCCATTCGATACTTGATTGATCTGCTTCGTCAGTACACGGACATCCGGTTCAGCGATTGTCACCACGAGTCCGAGCAAAAAACCGGTGCCGACGATGATGAAAATGTTTCGGGTTTTCGGCAATTGCTTGCCAATCATTTCACCTATTGGCAATAGTCCGGCTGTGACGCCAAGAAGAAAAAGAAAAAAGCCAAGACCAACAAAAGCGACGCCGATTAAAAATTGCAGCAACGCTTCTAAAGGCAGGCGGATAAAAAAGATTTGGAGGAGGATGACCACGACAGTGACAGGTAAAATCGCAGCAGCTACTTCTTTGAACGTATCTCGGACGTTTCCCATCGCAGAACCCCCTCCGGCTTTTTATCTTGTTATTCCCTATTGGATTTTGGTATAAACTTGCCTTTGTTAGTGGGAAAGTGATTTAACTTAGTTTTGAAGAAGTATGGAATCCATCGAAAGATAAGGATGTACATCGTAGCCTTAGAAATTAAAGGTAATCAGGTATAATGAAGTTTGAAAATAAAAATATATGGGGAGGAACATATATTGAAAAAGTCTAAACGCCTGACACCAATCGTCTCGGAAGATATGGAAACCAAGGCGTTTCTTTCCGCTTTGGACGACCATTACATAAGCAATTGCAAAATCGCACATGAAACGATCGACATTGAACCGGAAGAAGGACTGCGCGTTGATAAGGTGATATTCGAAAATGTCAACTTTCTCGAAGCATCTTGGCCGCGAAGCGAATTTATCGATGTCCTCTTTATCAATTGTGATTTATCAAACGCAGATTTCAGCCGCTGTGTCTTCCACCGGACGGAATTTCGCAATTCAAAGCTTTTGGGCACCAATTTTGCTGAAGCGGGAGTCCGCCATACCTTGTTTCAAGATTGCGTGTTAAATTACGCGACATTCGGCTTTTCACTGTGCAATCATGCGCGCTTTGAATCTTCTAGTTTACGCTTTGCTGATTTTTACGAAGTGGAACTGAAGCAAGCAGAATTCGAGAACTGTGAAATGAATGACATCAATTTCGTGGAAGCCAATCTGAAAGGCGTCGATCTCAGCAGCAACTCATTCGAAAACATCCAAGTAACCGTCGAAAAATTGGCAGGCTGTGAAGTGTCGCCGGAACAAGCAATGGCATTTGCCCGCCAAATGGGGCTCATCATTAAAGATGTGTAAACGAAAAAAGACCGGAAGCCCAATGCTTCCGGTCTTTTTTATAGAGATTGCTTATCGTACCCCGCGCATATAGCGCTGGATGCGTGGTGATAATAGGAACAAGATGATACTTAGAACGATGGATGCTCCACCGATCAAGCCGAAATACATCATTTCGTTTTCAGCTGAGTAGAATTTCACGAGCTGCGCATTGATGGCTTGTGCGGCAGCGTTTGATAGAAACCACAAACTCATCGTCTGAGCAGAAAAAGCGGTAGGGGCAAGTTTGGTCGTGGCTGATAATCCAACCGGCGACAATGCAAGCTCACCTAACACGATGATCAAATAGCTCAGTACGAGCCATAACGGATTCACCAATGTGTCTGATCCGCCAAAGTAAGCCGGCAGCAGAATGACCAAGAACGAAATTCCGGCAAACAGCAAACCGAGTGAAAATTTCTGTGGAATCGAAGGTTGGCGGCTGCCAAGCTTCACCCACATCCACGCAAATACTGGAGCCAATACAATGATAAACAGTGGATTCAACGACTGGAACCAAGCAGGCGAGATGGTGATGCCTGCGAATTCAAGATCCGTGCGTGTATCGGCATACGCTGCAAGAATGGTTGAACCTTGTTCTTGAATTGCCCAGAACATGACCGATGCGATAAATAACGGAATGTAGGCAAGCAAGCGCGAACGTTCCACTTCAGTCGTTTTTTTGCTGCGATACATAACGATGAAATAAGCAGTTGGCAGCAAGATGCCAAGAACTCCGACTGTAGCCACAAAGCTATTAAATGTTAAGAATCCGAATTGCAATCCAAGATAAACGATAGCAGCAATTGCGATGGCACCAATCGAAAAGAACTTGATTGTGCTTACTTTTTCAGAAGGAGACAGGGGATTTGCCACAACTGTCCCGGCTAATCCAAGGTTTTTCTTTTTCGTCATCATGAACAAAACAAGTCCAAAGAACATGCCGACTGCGGCAATACTGAATCCTAAATGGAAACTGATTTTCATGCCGACCGTTCCGACAATTAGAGGAGCGATAAATGCGCCCATGTTAATCCCCATATAGAAAATGCTGAAGCCTGCATCGCGACGATCATCGTTTTCGGCATAAATTTCACCGACAACACTCGACACGTTCGGTTTCAATAAGCCTGTACCGAGGACAATTAACACCATCGACACGAAGAACAATGGCAAGCTACCTGGAATGGCCAAAGCGATATGGCCGAACATGATGAGCACTCCCCCGTAAAAGACGGCTTTGGATGTGCCGAGCATGCGGTCGGCAAGCCAACCACCGATGATTCCGGACATGTAAACAAGTGATCCGTAAATGGACATGATGGAAAGAGCGGTTGTTTGGTCTAAGCCAAGTCCGCCATCTGAAAGTTCGTAGTACATGTAAAATACTAAAATGGCTCTCATGCCATAATACGAGAAACGTTCCCAAAATTCAGTAAAGAATAAAGTAAACAACCCTTTTGGATGGCCGAAGAATCCTTTTTGCGGCACGCTGTTTACGATGTCTTTGCGACTATAATAATCAGACATCTTAAAACCTCCCTTTTGTGTATTCTAATATAATACTTTCTTTGAGTTTGAAAATCAAAAAAATCTCAAAAATTAGTAAAATAGGCTCTGATACAGAATATTTAAAAAGAAAATCGGAATTTTTGTTTTTTTAATATAACAAATGATTAAAAACAATGGAATTTTTCTTAAAAGTAAGTTTGTTCAGTTAAATTCCAGCCATCGAAAGTTATTAATGGAATATAAATAGGTATTTAATCCCGTTAATATCCATTTATTAGGGTGTCAGACGAAAAATGTCGAAAAAGGTCAATAAATGTACACATTTTTGACTGAATATTATAGAAATATATTGTACAATATTCTAAGTTACTGTATATTTTAAATAGTTAGAATTTAATATAAAGGAGATTGGACGCTAATGAACGATTTAGGCAAAAAAATCAGAGATCTGCGCGAAGAGAAAAAACTGACACCGGAGCAATTGGCAGAACAAGTAGGATTTGCTAAAAGCACGATTTGGGCCTATGAAAGCGGTAAAAAGCAAATTACAGTTAGTCATTTAACGCGTTTAGCTGATTTCTTCGACGTTTCTGTTGACGGACTATTGGACCGCACCGAAAAAGTCATCGATTTAGACCTGCAAAACGCTTCAACTATAAGCGATTATAATTTGATGCTTGATAATAAAGCCTTGGATCAAAACGAAATTGCAGAAGCAGCTTCTTATATCCAAGTAAAACGCCGCATGGGAAGTTACGGAGCAGCAAACTGATTTCGACTAACCATTATTTTACAAAATCATTCAAAAAGTCCATTCTTAATTGAATGGACTTTTTTGTTAATTTTTGGTATTTTAGTTGTTAATAATTTAATTTAAATGACTAAATATTCAGATAAATGATATTATTGATATGAGTTTGTAATTCATCAAATACGATGTCATTTTTTTGAAATAAAGAAATCGATGAAAATTTTAATTTTATTTTCAGTAAAGTAGGCGATTTCGGATGGAAAGGTATTTATTGTATGAAACATATCGTTTGGCTATTTTAATTGATTTGATTCAGCCCGCTGAGTTGATTCAGGAAATCGATTATTATATCTCGGCAACCCCGGTGGAAGAAATCCCCCATGTCTTTTACGTGTTGTCGCTCGCGAGCAACCGTCGTGTCATGCTTGAGCTTTTGACAGATTTAGCAAAAGGGGTGGATCAAGAGCTGCCAAGCCAAATTGTGGCGGGTTTGCTTTATGAACGGCGTGATGAATACAGCTCAGCGGAATTGTATCGCAAAGCGGGAATGCTGGCTTCCTTATTGCATGACGCCGAAGAAGACGTAGCGATAGAATTCACTGAACTTGCTAGCCGCAATGAAGCGGCGCAACAAGCGTATGGCAACCGCTTTAAACGCAAAAAAACAAGAGAGCGCATGCTGGCGAAAAATGAAATGGAGCTGCTTAATGGTTTGGCGAAATACGCTGAATACGCCCAGTATTTTGGTATTCAAGAATGGGGCTATTAATTATAAAGAAGGAACTTAAGATGTGTTGGGAAAAGCGGGTGGAAATCTGCTTTTTTGAATTTCCCATTTTTTTGTTTAATGAATGATGTGCCGGGAAACCATTAAAGAGCAAACGAATTTAATGAAAGGATGATTGGATTGACGAAAACAATTTTCTTTACAGGTGCAGGGAGCGGTTTGGCCAAGGGCGCTGCTCTTGGGTTGGCGAAAAAAGGGCACCGAGTTATTGCATCGGTAGAATCAGCGCCTCAAGTAACATCGTTGCGAGAAGCTGCCGAAGCAGAAAGTGTCGAATTGGATGTTTTCAAAATGGATATAACAAACCCTCAGGATTTAGCACAAATGCTGAATTATGATTTTGATGTGTTTGTAGCAAATGCTGCGCTTAACGAAGGCGGTCCGCTCGGAGAAGTGCCGATGGCGAACTTCCGCAAGCTATTTGAAGTAAATGTTTTCAGTACGCTTGAAACCGCACAAATTGCTGCCCAAAAATTTGTGGAAAAAGGAAAAGGGAAAATTATTTTCATGTCGTCGATGGCAGGTATTATGGCAACGCCGTATGTAGGACCATATACAGCTACGAAACACACAATTGAAGCGATTGCAGAAACGATGCAAAAAGAGCTGAAGGAATTCGGCGTACAAGTGGCCACGATTAATCCAGGTGCTTTTGCCACAGGATTCAATGACCGAAGCGCTGAGGCGAAGTGGAAATGGTTTGATGAAAAAATTCACTTTACCCGCAAGGAAGATATGGAGAAGATGGAAAAGGGATTGCAAGATCAATACGACCCTGCTGCCATGATTGAAAAAATGGTGGAAATCATTCCGCTCGACAACCATAAATTCCGTACTGTTTTTCCTGAAGAAACGGAAAAGCAAATGAAAGAAGAAGAAGCGAAACGCTGGGACATGGAAATTTAATACGGAAATTCGGGAAACTGTTCCAAACGCTTAGGCGGATGGAACAGTTTTTTGTGTTGAGTGTTTTCTGTGATTTCGGAAAGAGAAAAATCGAATAGGAATGTGATAAGCTGTTATTTACGAGACGAGTTTTGGGAGTGTTTTATTGTGTTGGAAGAAGCGAGGAAATTACTGCAAACGCATTTTGGATATGAGACATTTCGGACTGGGCAAGAACAGGCGATTTCACAGGTTTTTGACGGACAGAACACCATTTGCGTCATGCCGACTGGCGGCGGGAAGTCAATGTGCTACCAGATTCCTGCTTTGGTTATGGAAGGAACGACGATTGTCGTATCCCCGTTGATTTCATTGATGAAAGATCAAGTCGATGCTTTGCTTGCAGCAGGCATACCAGCGGCTTATATAAATAGCTCGTTAGGCTTTGAGGAAGTAAGAGAAACTTTATACGATGTGCAACGCGGCGCGATTAAATTATTGTATATTGCACCTGAGCGATTGGATTCGGAAATGTTCTTAAATGAGCTGCAAGGTGTGCAAGTCCCGTTGATCGCTGTGGATGAAGCGCATTGTATTTCGCAATGGGGCCATGATTTCCGTCCGAGCTATCGATTGATCAGCCGGATGGCGGGATTATTCCCGAATAATCCGACTGTCCTTGCCTTAACGGCGACTGCAACACCGCAAGTTCGGGAAGATATTTGCCGCATTCTTGATATTGAAGAAGAACATACAGTAATGACAGGATTCGAACGCGCGAATTTAACGTTTTCTGTGATCCGCGGTCAAGACCGGGAACGATACGTTAAAGAATACGTGCAAAAAAATGAAAATGAAGCGGGCATTATTTACGCGGCGACGCGAAAGACTGTCGATTCGGTTTATGACATGTTGATTAAAAAAGGCGTTAAAGCGGCCAAATATCATGCGGGCATGCCGGACCAAGAGCGTCAAAGCGGTCAAGAGCGATTTTTGAACGATGAAGTGACGGTTATGGTCGCGACGAATGCATTCGGGATGGGCATCGATAAATCGAACATTCGCTACGTCATCCACTATCAATTGCCGAAAAACATGGAAAGCTATTATCAAGAAGCAGGTCGTGCAGGGCGCGATGGATTGCCGAGTGAGTGCATCGTTTTATATGCTTCACAAGACGTCCAAACGCAGCGCTTCTTGATCGACCAAGCGCAAGATCCGAGCCGAATACCCGGAGAATTGGCAAAATTGCAAGGCATGGTCGATTATTGCCACACTGAAAATTGCCTCCAACAATTCATCATCCATTATTTTGGAGATACCGGAGCAGGAGCTTGTGGACATTGCGGCAGCTGCATCGATGAACGCGAAAGCCTGGATGTGACAAAGGATGTTCAGATGGTGTTGTCGTGTGTTATTCGCATGGGACAGAAATTCGGAAAAATGATGACGGCTCAAGTGTTGACGGGTTCCCGCAACAAGAAAGTGCTCGATTTCGGATTTGATAAATTATCGACATATGGCATTTTAAAGCATCATAACGCCAAAGAAGTATCAAATTTGATTGAGTTCATGATTTCACAAGAATTATTGGCTGTAGAGCAAGGTTCGTTCCCTACGATTTATGTACCTGATGGCGGACGGGATGTTTTGCTTGGCAAGCGACAAGTGCTCAGAAAAGGTGCGGTAGCTACCAAGCAGATTACGCAAAATGATCCCTTGTTTGAAGAGTTGCGCATCATTCGGAAAAAACTTGCAGATGAAGCCGGAGTTCCGCCATTCGTTATTTTCTCGGATAAGACGCTTCAGGATATGTGTTCAAGAAGGCCGAAAACGGAAGTCGAATTCTTGGAAGTGAACGGTGTGGGAACAAGCAAGTTGGAAAAATACGGTGAAGCTTTTATCACGGCCATTCACGATTTTGAAGCTGCAGAATAATTGAATTCTCAAGCTGTCGAGCAATCTCGACAGCTTTTTTTCTTTGTCTAAAAGGAAGAGGGTTTTTATGTGGTTTATGCATCTTTTTACAGTTACATAAGTCGTTTTAATGAAAATAAATCAGAAATAAGCCTGTACATAGCCTTTTGATGTAACCGTTTTCATTATTCTGACGTTAATTTTATTTGATAAATGCGCATATATATTCAATTGATATGATATAATATTCTGATATTATGACACGTCAATGTGTTAAGGGAGGCGATTTGATGAGAAAGAAAGAGTATCCAGCAGCGCAAGGGCTTTACCATCCAGATCAAGAACACGAAGCGTGCGGAATCGGCATGATTGCAAATATCAATGGAGAAAAATCACATTCGATTGTTCAAAATGCCGTCAATATTCTATGTAACCTCGAACACCGCGGAGGACAATCTTCTGACACCAGTACAGGCGATGGAGCTGGTATTTTGACACAGATTCCTCACCGTTTTTTCTTAAAACAATGTGAAAAAGAAGATATTGCTTTGCCAGCCGAAGGCCGTTATGGCATCGGCATGATTTTTATGCCAAAAGATTACGACACGCGGATGCAGGCGAAAGCAGTCATTAAGCGCATTGTCGAAGAAGAAGGCCAAGAATGCTTGGGCTGGCGTCCTGTGCCGGTAAACGATTCGTTTGTCGGAAAAGTAGCGGCTAAAACAAAGCCGGTGATCCGCCAAGTGTTTATTGCTGCGGCTGACGACGTCAAAGACCGTATGGCGCTAGAACGCAAATTATACGTTATTCGTAAACGCATCGAAATGGAAATGGGCAACAATCCGGATTATCTGGACGTCTATTTCAGCAGCTTATCGGCGGGGACGATTGTCTACAAAGGCATGCTTATTCCTGAACAGCTAGATTCGTTTTATATCGACCTCAACCATCCCGAATTCAAATCGGCGTTGGCACTTGTTCACTCCCGCTTCAGCACCAATACTTTCCCGAGCTGGCAGCGTTCGCATCCGAACCGCTACTCGATTCATAATGGCGAATTCAATACATTGCGAGGTAATGTCAATTGGATGCGTGCGCGGCAAGTATTGTGTGATTCCCCTTATTTTACGGAAAAAGAAATCGAAAAAGTTTTGCCGGTCATTGATGAAACCGGAAGCGACTCTTCGATGTTCGATAATTGTTTTGAGTTTCTTCATTTATCAGGACGTTCACTCGCTCATACGGCGATGATGATGGTGCCGGAACCATGGGTTAATGATCCGACGATTAAACAGGAAAAACGCGATTTTTATGAATACCACAGCACCTTGATGGAGCCTTGGGATGGACCGGCTGCGTTAGTATTTACAGATGGCAAACAAATTGCGGCTTGTCTAGACCGAAACGGGTTGCGCCCCGCACGGTACTACGTAACGAAAAGCGGCATGATCGTTCTTGGATCTGAAGTTGGCGCGCTTGATATTTTTGCAGATGACATTGTTTATAAAGAACGATTACGACCAGGTAAAATGTTGTTAATCGATTTAGAAGCCGGAAAAATCATTCCGGATGAAGAGATTAAACTTCAAATCGCCGCTGAACAGCCATATCGCTCATGGATCGAAGACAATATGCTCGATTTGGCGGATATCCCTGAGCCTGTGGCTTCACCGAACTATACCGATACGGAAGACTTGCTTGTGCAGCAATTGGCATTCGGTTATACAACAGAAGAAATCCAAAAAATTATCAAGCCGCTTGCAACTGAAGGCAAAGATCCGGTCGGTTCGATGGGGTACGATTCGCCGCTTGCGGTGTTGTCGAAAAAGCCGCAGCTTTTATACAACTATTTCAAGCAGTTATTTGCTCAAGTGACCAACCCGCCGATTGATGCTATTCGTGAATTTATCATAACGGCGGCACAGACGACGATTGGGGCAGAAGGAAATCTTGTACAGCCCGGTCCTGAGAGTTGTCGTCATATCCGATTAGAAACGCCGGTTTTGACCAATGCGCAATTGGAAAAGCTGCTTCAGCAAGAACTGCCTGAATTCAAAGCAGTGACGTTGTCGATGTTGTTTGAAGTGGCTGGTGGAGCGAAAGCGCTCGAGCAAGCACTCGAAGAGCTTTTCGTCAAAGCAGATGAAGCATTCGAAGCGGGTGCGACATTGCTTATCCTGTCCGACCGCGGCGTTAACAAAAAATTTGCTGCAATTCCTGCGTTATTAGCAGTATCTGGTCTTCACCATCATTTGATCCGTCAAGGTACCCGGACAAAAATGAGCCTTCTTTTAGAATCTGCCGAACCGCGGGAAGTTCATCATTTCTCAGTGTTGCTAGGTTATGGAGCGGAAGGCATCAATCCATATTTGACGTTCAAGTCGATTGAGGACTTGGTGGTGTCGGGTGATTTTAATGGGGTTTCCTATGAAACGGCAGAAGCCGGGTACATTAATGCAGTCACTGACGGCATCATTAAAGTGTTGTCGAAAATGGGCATCTCGACCATTCAAAGTTACCGAGGCGCTCAAATTTTTGAGGCGGTCGGTATTCATATGGATGTTATTGACCGATATTTCACGCGGACATCATCGCGTCTAGGCGGAATCGGCCTCGATATCATCACAACAGAAGTATTGCTGCGCCATGCGCAAGCTTATCCGGATCGAGAAGGGGGCAATCATGTTCTCGACTCGGGTGATGAGTATCAATACCGTGCAAATGGAGAAACGCATCAATACAACCCGGTGACGATTCATACGCTGCAGCATGCTTGCCGCACGAATAATTATAAAACGTTCAAAAAATACAGCGGGTTGTTAACGGCTGAAACGTCTAATGTCCAATCGTTGCGCGGTTTGCTGGAATTTAAAAAACAAACGCCGGTGCCGATTGACGAAGTGGAAACGATTGAGCAAATTTGCGAACGCTTTAAAACGGGAGCAATGTCATTTGGCTCTATTAGCCAAGAAGCACATGAGGCTTTGGCGATTGCCATGAACCGCATCGGTGGACGCAGCAACTCTGGAGAAGGCGGCGAACAGACCTCGCGCTTTACGCCGGATGAGAACGGCGACAATCGCCGCAGCGCCATCAAGCAAGTCGCATCTGGTCGTTTTGGCGTTACGAGCCATTATTTAGTGAATGCCGATGAAATCCAGATCAAAGTGGCGCAAGGCGCAAAACCTGGAGAAGGCGGCCACTTGCCTGGCAAGAAAGTATATCCGTGGGTAGCGGAAGTGCGTGGTTCAACGCCAGGCGTTGAATTGATTTCGCCGCCGCCGCATCACGACATCTATTCGATTGAAGATTTAGCGGAATTGATATTCAACTTGAAAAATGCCAATCCACAGGCGCGAATCAGCGTGAAACTGGTGTCGGCTGTAGGCGTGGGAACCATTGCTGCCGGCGTCGCGAAAGGGCGAGCGGATGTCGTACTCATCAGCGGTTACGATGGCGGCACAGGCGCTGCACCGAAAACGAGCTTGAAGCATACGGGATTGCCGTGGGAAATCGGCTTGGCTGAAACGCATCAGACTTTATTGCTGAACGGGTTGCGCGATCGCATCGTTGTTGAAACTGACGGCAAGATGATGACGGGACGCGATGTTGTAACGGCGGCGCTTTTAGGAGCAGAAGAGTTCGGATTTTCGACTGCTCCGTTAGTTGTGCTGGGGTGCATCATGATGCGTGTTTGTCATATGGATACTTGTCCGGTGGGAATCGCTACGCAGAACCCTGAACTTCGTAAAAAATACATGGGTGATCCGGAACACGTAGCTAATTTTATGCGCTTTGTGGCTCAGGAAGCGCGTGAATTGATGGCGGAATTAGGGTTCCGCACCATTGATGAAATGATTGGGCGCACGGATGTCCTTGAAACGAAACAAGATATTGATCATTGGAAAGCGAAAGGCTTGGATCTTTCGGCGTTGTTGTATCAGCCGGATCTGCCTGCAAAAGTCGGCCGTTACGCGACGGTTAAACAAGATCACGGGTTAGAGCAAACTTTAGACGTGCAAGAATTGCTGCCGCGTTGCAAAGATGCAATTGAAAATGGCAGCCGCGTGGAAGTCACAACGGCTATTCGGAATATTCACCGGGCGACCGGCACCATTATCGGCAATGCTGTTTCGAAGCGTTACGGTGCTGAAGGATTGCCGGAAGATACGATCAACTTCAATTTCCGCGGTTCAGCAGGCCAAAGTTTCGGAGCGTTTATTCCAAAAGGAATGACTATGAAGTTAATTGGCGATGCCAACGATTTTGTCGGAAAAGGATTGTCAGGTGGGAAAATTATCGTCTATCCATCGTCAATTTCAACATTCATCCCGGAAAAGAATATTGTCATCGGAAATGTTGCATTTTACGGTGCATCAGCAGGTGAAGCCTATATTTATGGCGTAGCCGGCGAGCGGTTTGCTGTCCGTAATAGTGGCGCGAAAATTGTTGTAGAAGGTGTGGGCGATCACGGCTGTGAGTATATGACAGGCGGACGCGTAGCCATCCTCGGACTAACCGGTAAGAACTTCGCTGCGGGTATGTCGGGCGGTGTGGCATATGTACTGGACGAAGATGGCACATTCGGTGTGCGCTGCAACCCGGAGATGGTCCACATGCAGCCATTGGTTGATCCAGCAGAAACGGAAGAGCTTCGCGATATGATTGAAAAATACGTGCATTACACAAATAGTAAAAATGGCAAACGGATTTTAACGAATTGGGAGATATTCGCTGCTAAATTCATCCGTGTGATTCCGAAAGCTTATTTGAAGATGAATGACCGCATCGACAAACTTGAACAAAGCGGTATGGCGAGAGAAGATGCTGAAATGGCAGCTTTTGAAGAAAGCAAAATGGCTGGTACTGGAAAATAACCAAGAGGGAGGGATTCGATGGGCAAACCAACTGGATTTATGGAATTTGATCGGCAGACAATTAAAGAGCGCATGCCAGAAGAGCGTGTGAAGGATTGGTCGGAATACACCATTCCGCTGTCGGATGAGGAAGTGAGTAAACAAGCGGCGCGCTGCATGGATTGTGGCGTACCGACTTGTCAGACGGGCATGGAATTGGAAGGTGTCACGACAGGGTGTCCGGTAAATCACCTGATTCCTGAATGGAATGACCTTGTTTACCGCGATCAATGGAAAGAAGCGTTGCACCGCGAACATATCATGAACAATTTCCCGGAGTTTACAGGTGCGGCGTGCCCAGCTCCTTGTGAAGGTGCGTGTGTGCTTGCCATCAATGAACCGGCAGTGGCGATTCGAACGGTCGAACGGTCGATTATTGAAAGAGGCTTTGCAGAAGGATGGGTGGTTCCTGAACCGCCCAAAACACGCACAGGCAAAAAAGTCGCTGTTATTGGGTCGGGGCCAGCTGGTCTGGCAACTGCTGCGCAATTGAACAAAGCCGGACATTTCGTGACGGTTTTCGAACGAAGCGATCGTGTTGGCGGTTTGTTGACATATGGCATTCCAGAAATGAAGTTGTCATATGATATGGTGATGCGCCGCGTCAAAATTCTTGAGCAGGAAGGTATTACATTCGTCACCAATACGGAAGTCGGTAAAGATTATCCGGTTTCCTCATTGCGCACGGATTTTGATGCCACAGTCATGTGCGGAGGTGCAACGGTCCATCGCAATGTCGACGTGCCGGGCCGTGAGTTGGAAGGCATCCATTATGCAATGGATTTCTTGCACAGCAATACGAAAAGTCTATTGGATTCGAATTTGGAAGACGGCGAGTTTATTTCTGCGGAAGGCAAAAAGGTCATTGTCATCGGAGGCGGTGACACGGGGACCGATTGCCTTGCAACTGCGGTTCGCCAAAACTGCCGAAACCTTGTGCAATTCGATGTCTACGATAAAAAAGGTGCTTTGCGTGACGAAGCGGGCAACCCGTGGCCGCAGTATCCGAAAATTCATCGCGTCGAATACGGTCAAAAAGAAGCGGCAGCTGCGTTTGGACACGACCCGCGTGCTTACGCGGTCATGACGAAGAAATTTGTCGGCGACGAAAACGGAGCAGTTAAAGAAGTCCATACCGTCAACGTCAAACTGAAAATTGATGAAGCGGGCAATCGGATTCGTGAAGAAATTCCCGGTACTGAAAAAGTGTGGGAAGCGGATTTGGTGCTGCTTGCGATTGGCTTTAGCGGACCGGAGCAGGGATTGATCCAACAATTGGACGTGGAAATTACAGCGAAGTCTACAGTAAAAGCCGAATACGGCAAATACACAACTAATATAGAAGGTGTTTTTGCTGCAGGCGATATGCGTCGTGGCCAAAGTTTGATTGTCTGGGCGATTAACGAAGGACGCGAAGCTGCACGCGAGTGCGATCGTTATTTGATGGGGACCACTGTTTTGCCGTAGCTATTGCTGCATGAGTAAAATTAAAGAAAACAAGAAAGATCGGGAGAATTTTCCGGTCTTTTTTAATATTCTGTGAATATAAAGACTCATTTTGTAAAAGACTGTCAAATTATATTGAACTACACCAATGGTTCTTATATACTAAAAGGGTGGGCTGAATAAAGTTAAATGTTTCAAATACTGGAAGCTCAGGGGGAGTTTTCACTAGATGAACGTTTGCGATTTGGTTGCCATAAACTAACCGACCCGAATGGAGGAAAAGAGAATGTTTAAGAAATCTGTCATTGCTGCACTTTTCACTGTACTATTCACGTTAATGCTTGGTACATCGGTATTTGCTGCAGAAGAAACATCTGTAACACCGGAAATTGAACAAGGCTTAATTGACATCGAAGTGGTTAACAATGCAATTTACGCTGAAATCGCTGCTGCTCAAGTAGAAGCTGATGAATTATATGCTCAATATGTGACTGATTATGCAAATGCAAATAATGCTGAAGAAAAGGCTGCATTATGGGCTACATATGATGAAGAAGTATCGACATTAATCCATGTATTGGACATGAAGACTCGCGAAATGACTCGTATCGGTGTTGAAAATGCTAATGCTGCAGGAATCACTGTTGAAATCGAATGGATTCCAGTTCAATTCCCTGATCGTGTTGCTTTGATTGACCCAATGCGCGTTATTGGTTGGTAAAATTGGGTTGTATTTAGAACGATATATAGAGTAATATGAGAGTATGGATTCCATACTCTCATATTTTTTTAGAAGGAAGTGAGCTTTTGAAAGGCTTAGAAATATTAAAGGAAAGCTCTCTAGATACTGTGCAGAATGAATTTACAACTCTGAGTTTGTTAGGGCGCGGTGATGGCCTTGAACTCATGAAACAGACTGTTAATAAAGATCGAATGGTAGTGTTGTTTCCAGGAGAAGAAAATCGTGTAGTAGAGTTTTTTTATATTTTGGCAGGGCAGTTTGAAGGGGAAATTGAGGGTTCGAAAACAATAGTAGGTCCTGATAATGTAATTATTGCTAAAGATCTTAAAGCCCCAGTCCATTTCAAAGCGCTTACGGATGTTACATTTCTTTCTTTTTCCAATGTTCCTTCTTTCCATTATTTAAGTAACGAAATAATGGAATTAAGAAAAATTGGTGAGTTGGTGGAACAAAAAGATCGTTATACATTTAATCACAGTGCGCGTGTGGCAGAACTTGCAGTAAAAACTGCCATGAAAATGAGGTTCGATAAAACTCATTTATCCGATTTATTTATCGCATCGATTCTGCACGACATTGGTAAAATCAATATTCTTGGTGAAGTCCTGACTAAGCCAGCTAAACTGACTGACGAAGAATTTGCACTCATTAAAAAACATCCTAGCGACGGAGCCGAGATGTTGCGGAAAACGGCTTATGCAGATTTGGCGGATATCGTCGAGCAGCATCACGAGCGGGTCAATGGCCGCGGCTATCCTTTCGGGCTGAAAGAGGACGAGATATTATTAGAAGCTAAAATTATCGGTGTTTGCGATACGTTTGATGCGATGACAGAAGATAGAGCTTACCGAAAAGCTTTCAGTGCGGATTTTGCAATGGCCGAACTTAGAAAATTGGCTGGTGTCCAGTACGATCCGGCAGTAGTTGAAGCTTTTTATCAGGTGCTTAAAGAAGAAGGAAAAATTGAATAACAACCCTCTCTTTTTTTGACACCTTTTTTTAGAAGGTGTCTTTATTTTTCCTTTCAAAGGTTTGAAAATATTGTGAATAGTCAATACTAAATAACACAGGATTTTTAAAACAAAGGAGTGTTGAGTAATGGCTAGAAAATCAGGCGGAACGTTTGGTAAGCTTGTATTATTAGGTGTCGGTGCTTTAATCGGAGCAGCTATGACGCAGAAAAAAGAAGGGCAAACCGGAGCTTCTTCTCAAACAGGCAATTTTAAAGACTCAGTAGTAAAAGGACTTGATCGTTTGAATGAGCAATCAGGCGGTATGGTTGATAAAGTGAAACCAAGTGTAAACAAAGCGGTAGAAGCTGTAAAAGGCGCCATTGAAAACCAACAGCAAATGATGGATAAGGAAAAAGATGCTTTGGATAAAGCGAATCAGACCTTGAAAGATGATGTAGGAAGTTCGACAAATGGTAACTCCTCGACTACTGGATCTTCTGGCTCAAACATGTCAAGTTCTGATAAAGCGGGAGATGGAACGTCTGGAACTGCCGGCGGTTCAACTGCTTCGAAAGATCAATCCGATTCATCGGACACAACTCCGAGTGGCGGTGCGTTTGGCGGTAGTACGGCCTATAGCGAATCCTTGAAGAAGAATGCTGGAGAAGATAAGTCAAAAAATAACTAATTTTTCAGTTAAATATATAATTCTTTGTGTAAATAGGATAAAATGAGTAGAAGAAAAGCTATAGCTCACATAAAAGAGCCATAGCTTTTTTATATACATTGGATGCAGCAAAATGAGTCGAGGAGGGTGTGTATGTTTGAATCGTATGATGTAAAACCGTTTTTCGATGAGATGTTTACAGCGCAAAAAACGGCAAAACCCCATTACAAAAGGTTTTACGAAAAACTTCAACAGTTTTCTAATGATGAGTTGAAAGAAAAGCACGAAACTGCACAATTATCATTTCTCAGGCAAGGCATTACGTTTACGGTTTACAATAATAACGTTGGAACAGAACGGACAATGCCTTTCGATTTTGTGCCAATCATTATTTCTCCTGAAGAATGGGAGACGATTGAAAAAGGCATGATTCAGCGTACAGAAGCGCTTAACCGCTTTTTAGACGATGTCTATCACAACCAGAAAATCCTCGAAGATGGAATCATCCCCAGAAGACTAATTGAAGAAAATCCCTATTATTATGCTGAACAAGTTCAAGGCGTCAGCATTCCTCTGAAAAACCATATCTTTTTAGCAGGCATCGATTTGATTCGCGATGAACATGGAAAATACCATGTGCTTGAAGATAATCTGCGGAACCCATCGGGAATGTCTTATGTTTATCAAAACCGCTATGTAATGCGGCAAGTATATCCGGAATTTTTCCATAACCATTCTGTCCATGCACTTGAGCATCAAATGTCCTATTTGCATGAAGCGATTCTTGATCATGTTCCGGAAACGACTACAGGCAAACCGTTTACAGTCCTTTTGACGCCTGGAACGTATAATTCCGCTTATTATGATCACGTGTTTTTAGCGCAACAAATGGGCATCGATCTAGTAGAAGGCCGGGACCTCATTGTGAAAGATCATATTGTTTATATGAAATCGATTCGCGGACTTAAACGGGTTGATATTATTTATCGACGTATTGACGATGACTTTTTGGATCCTGAAGCATTCCGTGAAGATTCCGCACTTGGTGTGCCGGGGCTATTAAAAGCTTATCGCCGTGGAAATGTCGCTATTTTGAATGGCATCGGCAATGGAGTGGCAGATGACAAAGCGATTTACGCGTACGTGCCAGAAATGATCCGCTATTATTTGAACGAAGAACCGATTATTGACAATGTTAAAACTTATTTGCTTGATAATCCCGAAGAACGGGAATGGGTATTGGAGCATCTAGAAGAACTGGTCGTGAAAAACGTCGGGGCATCTGGAGGCTACGATATGCTAGTGGGCCCACATGCATCTAAAGAGCTGATTGAAGAATTCCGGGCTAAAATCATTGAGACGCCTCATCAATACATTGCGCAGCCTACAATTAAATTGTCCAGAGCACCAGCTTACCAAGGTGAAGATTTTTACCCGTGTCACGTCGATTTGCGTGTTTACGTCATGAGAGGAAAAAACACGCATGTTATGCCGGGAGGGTTATCGAGAGTCGCGTTGAAGCGTGGGTCTCTCGTAGTCAACTCTTCGCAAGGCGGCGGCGGAAAAGATACCTGGGTCTACCGGGTGAAGGATGACAGGGGGGATCACAATGCTGAGCCGAGTAGGTAATTCTTTATATTGGATGTCCCGCAATGCTGAGCGGGCTGAAAACAATGCACGTATTTTGGACGTTCAACTCTTGCAGATGATTGAAGCCTCTGACGAAGAATTGGTCAGAGACAGTGATTGGAAGCTGATTTACGAAATATGCGCTACGGATGAAGAGCTGCAACAATTAAAGTCCCGTGAGCATTATGAAGAAGACCGTTTGGTGCAATATTTATCATTTGATGAAGACAATATGAATTCTGTAGCAAATTGCGTCCGCACGGCACGAGAAAATGCCCGTGTCAGCCGCGATCACATTACGGATGATTATTGGCAGGCATGGAATCGTTGTTATTTGGCGCTGCAGGATGTTGAAGCGAAACAATGTACAGCCAAAGATGTCGGAGAGTTTTTAGAACGTGTCAAATTCACGGCGCTGACTTCGCAAGGTATTATTGAAGCCGCGATGTCGCGCGGAGTTGGCTATCAAATTATCAAAATCGCCAAATGGCTGGAACGTGCCGAAAAAACCGCCCGTATTTTGAACGTCGTGTGCGAGCGGACTTATGAACAGCAATTGAATGCCGAGACGGAAGATTATTATTACTGGTTGTCGGCGTTGCGTATGACCAACGCATACGATGCGTATCTAAAAGCCAATCCGCCTAAAATGGATCCGCGACATGTGCTTAATTTTCTGGTTTCCAACCAAAATTTCCCACGCTCCATTCGCTATTGCCTGGATCATGTAAGAGATGCTGTGGAAGAGTTAGAAGATGGGAAGATTTCACATTATTCATGGGAACTTTATGCGAAATTGGACGAAGTGCGGAATAAATTCAATGACATGGATTTGGATGAATTATCAATTGACGAAATGTTGAAATTCCTGAATCATTTCCAAGACGGATGCAATGAAATCAGCCATTTATTTTCGAAAACGTATTATTTAATTGATCCTTCAGTAGAAGAGTCGGGGCAGAGCCAATCGCAGAATGCAACACATCAGATGGGCAAGAAGGGAATCACAACTATGAAATATCAAATTGAACATACCAATATTTTTAAATACGAAACGATTGTCGATCAAAGCATGAACTCCATCCGTCTGAAACCGAAATCTGACGAATGCCAGCGCCTCTTGTCTTATCGTGCCGATATTGTCCCAGCCTCATTAACAAAAGAGCATATCGATATTTGGGGCAATAACGTGGAAACTTTCTTCATTGCGGAGCACCATCAAAATCTTGAAGTGAAAACGACTTCGATTGTCAGCATCCAGAAAAGTCCGTTCATTCACCGCATCGATTATTCACCGGAAATGAACGCCATTTTCCATTCGAAATTATTTGCGGAACAATACTTGGCGTATTTGAGCAATACAGCTTATACGTATTTGACTCCGGATCATATCAAGCAAGTGGATGCGACGCTTGGTAAAATGGTGAATCCGGTTCAATACTCCATCGATATTATGAATTATCTGCACGAACGTTTCACCTATGACGGGGATTCGACGAACGTTTCCACGCGTGCGGAAGAATCGTTCGATTTGATGAAAGGGGTTTGTCAGGACATCACACATGTCATGTTGGGGATTTTGCGGGCCAAGCACATTCCAGCTCGCTACGTCAGCGGCTATTTATATGTCGGCGAGAACTCGGCGTTGATCGGTGATGCCGCAAGCCATGCATGGGTTGAAGTGATGGTGCCAGGAATCGGCTGGGTCGGACTTGATCCAACGAATAACGTTGAAGCACTCGAACATCATATTCTAGTCGGCGTTGGGCGCGATTATAATGATGTTAGCCCGGTGCAGGGCGTCTATAGAGGCGGCAGCCAGTCACTTGACGTTAAAGTGTCGGTCAGCCTGCTCGACCAATAAGTGAAACAACGACCAGCGGAGCTAGAGTGACCCAATAAAATGAGACAAGGAAAAAACACCCCCATCGTCGTATGTAGTATTAACGACAATTTGGAGGTGTTTTTCTGTATGCATTCAAAAAGTGGATCGAAAAAAGGATCAACGAAACAATTCTATCCAGTGGAAGTAAAGCTTGAGGTTATCCGGATGAAGCTCAGTGGTGACTACACGAATGCGGAGAT